>JANXXW010000252.1 GCA_025350425.1 Rhodospirillales bacterium | reverse complement strand
CTGGATGTCCGGGCCGATCACCTGCGTGTCGAGCGGCACGATCTTGACCGCGAAGCTCTGCCGCAACTGCAGCATCGAGGCCCATGGCTGTCCCGCGCCGGTGTCCCGCGTCATCATCATCGCACGCGGGTCGCCGTCGAGCGGGAGCGACGACATCACGCCGATCACCGGACGTTTCGGGTTCGACAACTCGTAGATCAGCCGGGACAGATCGTATTCGAGGAACGGCTCGCGCTCTGGCTGAAAGAACGGGACATTGCGCTCGTCATCCAGCAGGTTGGTGCCGGCCAGGCCGAAATAGACCTGCTCGCCGGATTGATCCACCGGCACACCTTTCAGGCCATAGGCGGTGGCGCGGTCCTCGACGTCGCTGAACGGTTCGGGGTTCAGCGTCTCCAGGCGGATGTTGCCGTGTGACAGCGCCACATACTCGCGCAACATCTCGCGCACGCGATCGGCGTAGGCGCCGTAGGCTGGGATGCGGGCGCCGAGGCTGGGTGAGAAGAACAGCCGCAGTGTGATCGGCTCTTTCAGTCCGGCCACGATCTGACGCGTGCCGGGGCTGAGCGTGTAGATGTGCTGGCGCGTGAAGTCCGCCCGCACATTGGCCAGCCGGGTGTCGGCGGCCCAGTTCACCCCGATCAGGATAGCCGCCACTGCGACAACAGCGACGGTCGAGGACCAGAGGCGGCGAGAGAAAATGCGGGCCATCGGTTCAGTCCGCCTTTCGATGATCGACGATAACGGTGTTCAGGAACAACCAGAAACCGATGAACGAAGCGAAATACAGCACGTCGCGCAGGCTGATGATCCCACGGGTAAATGACTGGAAACGCTCGGCCACGCTGATCCGGCGGGCGATTTCGGCCAGTTCCGGCGTACCGCGCGAGAGGAAATCCGTCACCAGCGGATATGACGCCACCGCGAACAGGAAGCAGACCGCGACTGCGAGCACGAAGGCGATCACCTGGTTCTTGGTGGTCGCCGAGAGCGCCGACCCCACGGAGAGGAACGCGCCCGCTACAAGCAGAGCGCCGAGGTAGCCGGTGGCTATCACGCCGTTGTCGGGGCTGCCGAGGTAGTTGACCGTGATGACGAACGGGAAGGTCAGCGCCAATGCGATAGCGCAGAATGTCCATGCGGCAAGAAACTTACCGACCACGGCCTGGCCCTGCGTGATCGGCAGCGTCAGCAACAATTCGATGGTGCCCAGCCGGCGTTCCTCCGCCCACAGGCGCATGGTGAGGGCCGGCACCAACAGCAGGAAAACCCAGGGGACGAAGCTGAAGAAAGGTGCAAGATCAGCTTGGTTGCGATCGAAGAAGTTGCCGAGGTTGAAGGTCAGCAAACCCTGGAGCACGAGAAAGATGACAATGAACACCACTGCCACGGGTGTCGCGAAATAGCCGCCGAGTTCCCGACGGGCAACGATCAAGGCGGTGCGCATCAGCCGGCGGGCTCCGGTTGGGTTAGGGTGCGGAACACGTCGTCCATGCGGCCGGATGGGTGCATCGCAGCCAATTCCTTGGGCGTGGCGTCTGCGACCACCCGGCCGGCAGCGATGACGATGGCACGCGTGCAGACGGCATCGACCTCCTCGAGCAGGTGGGTGCTGATGACGATGGCTTTCTCCGAGGTCATGCGGTTGATGAGCGCGCGCACCTCGTGTTTCTGGTTGGGGTCGAGCCCGTCCGTCGGCTCGTCCAGCACGAGCACCGGTGGGTCGTGCAGCAGGGCCTGCGCCAGCCCCACACGGCGCTTGAAGCCCTTGGACAACGTCTCCACGGGTTGCAGCCGCACGCCGCCCAGCGTGGTGAGACTGACTGCGTGATCCACCCGGTCGCTCAATTCGGCCCCGGAGTAGCCGCGGATGCGCGCGACGAACCGCAGGAATGCGAGCACCGTCATCTCGGGGTATGTCGGCGCGCCTTCCGGCAGGAAGCCGAGCGATCTGCGGGCGGCGAGGGAGTTAGTTTGCACGTCATGGCCACAGATGCGGGCGGTGCCGGAGGTGGGCGTCATGAATGACGCCAGCATCCGCATCGTGGTGGATTTTCCGGCGCCGTTCGGACCGAGGAAGCCAAGCACCTCGCCGCGCGCGACGGTAAACGATACGTTGTCGACGGCTGTGAAGGTGCCGAAGCGTTTGGTTAGGCCCTCGATCTCGATCAACGCGCTCAAGCCAATGTCTCCCGCCTTCGAGCGGGGGGATAGCGCAATCGACGCTGGATGCAAGTTACCAGGAATCCATTGACGTTCGCGGTAGCGCGCCTGTATCGCCACCTCACTGTAAAGCTAAATTAAAGTCGTTATCAGGAGTCGGGCGCATGCGCCGTCTAATCGTCGTCGTCTTCTCGCTCCTGGCACTCGCTGGCTGCATGGCCCCTGTCCTGACCCAGTCGGGACGGCCGCTGCGCTACCCGCTCTATTTTAAGGAGTGGTCGTCGAAACTGGACGACGAGGGTATGCAGGTGGTCAAATCGGCGGCGGTCTATGCCAATTCCCATCCGTTGGCCGAAGTGACCGTGAATGGTTTTGCCGCTCCGGACGGCCCGAAGCTGGACAACGAAATTCTCGCCCGCACACGTGCGCAGGTCGTGTCCGATACGCTCGTGGCCAATGGCGTGGCCGCCAACCGCATCCGCCGCGACTCCGAAGGAGAGACGCCGTTCGCGTTCAGCGCGTTCGAGAGCCGGCGCGTCGAGATCAGCGTCCTCACGCATTGAGCGGGCTGGTCCAGCGTGCCTGACGGAAGCCTGTTCATGTCGGTGGGCGATCCGGACGAGGTCCTTCACCGCGTGTTCGGCTTCCCTGCATTCCGGCCGCTCCAGGCCGCCGCCGTCTCCCATGTCGTGGGCGGCGGCGACGCTCTTGTGCTGATGCCAACGGGAGGCGGCAAAAGCCTGTGCTACCAGGTGCCGGCTTTGTGCCGGCCGGGCACCGGCATCATCGTCTCCCCGCTTATCGCTCTGATGGACGACCAGGTCGCGGCCTTGCGGCAGTTGGGGATTTCAGCCGGCGCGCTGCATTCCGAACTGGAGCCCGAGGAGCAGCGTCGCGTCGGGCGGCTGCTTGATGCCGGCGAGCTCGACCTGCTGTACGTCTCGCCCGAACGCCTGCTCAGCCCTGGCACGACGGAGCGTCTGCGCCGGCAGCGCACCGCGCTGGTGGCGGTGGACGAGGCGCATTGCGTCAGCCAGTGGGGCCATGAGTTCCGGCCGGAATACCGGGCGCTGGCGCAGCTGGCCGAAATGTTTCCGGACGTGCCCCGCCTCGCGCTGACCGCCACCGCCGATGCCCGGACGCGCGACGACATACTTTCGGCACTTGGGATGCAACAGGCCGAGGTGTTCGCGGCCAGCTTCCACCGGCCCAACCTGCATATCGCCGCCGAGGCCAAGATCGGCGAGACCGCGCAGCTTCTGGCGTTTCTGCGCGGCCACGCCAACGAGGCGGGCATCGTTTATTGCGGCAGCCGCGCCAAAACCGAGCGCGTCGCGGCAGCACTTCAGGCGCGCGGCTTCACCTCGATCGTGTTCCATGCCGGCCTGCCGCCTGAGCAGAAGCGCGACGGATTGCGGCGGTTCCGCTCGGGCGAGGCCGTCGTGATGGTGGCGACTATCGCCTTCGGCATGGGCATCGACCGCCCCGACGTGCGGTTCGTGGTGCATCTGGATATGCCGGACAGCCCCGAGGCCTATTACCAGCAGATCGGCCGCGCCGGACGCGACGGCGATCCTGCCGACACGCGATTACTGTACGGCGGCGAGGATATCGGCCGTGCGCGTCATTTCCAGCAGATGTCGGCGGCACCTGCAGCCCAGAAACGGGTGATGAACCAGCGGCTTGAGGCGATGATCGCGCTCACTGAGACGGCCGAGTGCCGCACCCACGCGCTGCTCGCCTGCTTTGGCGAGGAGTTGCCGGAGCCCTGTGGCCATTGCGACAATTGTCTGTCGCCCCCGGTGATCGTGGACGGCCTGCTCGACGCGCAGAAGGTGCTCTCGGCAGTCTACCGCACCGGCCAGCGGTTCGGCGCGCTCCATGTGATCGCGGTGCTGCGCGGCGAGGCGACCGACGCCGTGAAACGCTGGGGACACGAGGCACTCTCGACGTTCGGCGTCGGCAAGGCTCATGGCGCCGCGTTCTGGCGCGGCGTGATCCGCCAGTTGATCGCCATGGGCGTGCTGTCCGTCGACATGGGCGAGTTCGCGACCCTCTCGCTGGTGACGGAGAAGGCCCGCCCGATCCTGCGGGGCGAAGTCGGCCTGAACCTGCGCCAGGACGCGCCACCGCCAGTGCGGACCAAAGGCGAGGGCAGGGCGGGTGCCCCGGCGCCTGATGTCGCAGATGGAAGCTTGTTCGAGACGCTGCGGGCATGGCGGTCCGAGGAGGCGAAGACGCAGCGCGTCCCACCCTACGTGATCTTCCACGACAGCGTGTTGCGCGACATCGCCGCCGTACGGCCCGCTTCGGCCGATGACCTCGGCCAGATCAAGGGCGTCGGCGCCTCAAAGTTGGCGCGCTACGGCGCTGCGGTACTTGGCGTGGTGCGAGCCGGCTGACCTACTCCGCCGCCGCCGGGATCGCACTGGTGGTGAGCCGAACCGATCCGTCATCGTTCTTTTGGAACGCCACGCGACGCGAGTGCAGGGCCACCACGCTCTCGCGATGGGCAATCGATACGATGGTGGTGTCCGGAAGCTTGCGTTTGAGTGCCGCGTAGAGCTCGGCTTCGGACTCGGGATCGAGGCTGGCGGTCGCTTCGTCCAGGAACAGCCAATCCGGGCGCAGCAGCAACGCTCTCGCCACAGCCAGGCGTTGCTGCTCGCCACCCGAGAGCACCTGCCCCCACTTCTCCTCGTCGTCGAGGCGCGGGATCAGAATGTTGAGCCCGGCTTCGCGCATCGCCTCCTCGATCACCTCGGTGGAGTAGTCGCCGGGCTCGGCGGGGTAGGCGACCGCATGCCGGAGGCTACCGAGCGGGAAATAGGGACGCTGCGGGAGGAACAGGCTGGTGCCTGACGGGCGTTGAACCTGCCCCTCGCCGAACGGCCAGATGCCAGCCAGGGCGCGGAACAGGGTGGACTTCCCGGAGCCCGATCGGCCCGTGATCACTGCCGAGGCGCCCCGCTCCAGCACGAAGCTGGCGTGCTCCATCAGGGCGCGGCCATCGGGCAGTGTCAGCGTCACGTCGTCGAGGCGGTATTCCGTGCCACTGGCGGCCGCGAGTGCCACGCCGGTGCCGGCCGCCGCGCGGGCCTGGACGATGGCGCGGTCGAAGGTAGCCAATCGCTCGACGGTGGCGCGCCAATTCGCGAGCACGCTGTAGGATGTCACCACCCAGGACATGGCACTTTGTACCTGTCCGAAGGCGTTGACGGTCTGCATCATGCCACCCAAGGCCACTCGGCCGGCGAAATAGCCGGGTGCGGCGACCACGATCGGGAACACGGCGGCGGCCTGCCCGTAGCCCGCGATCAGAGAATTCAACAGCTTGGTCCGGCGCATGATCGCCCACCAGTTGCTGGTGACCTCCTGGAACCGGCCGGCAAGCCCGCGCTTCTCCTCGACCTCGCCTTGGTAGAGCGCCACACCTTCGACGTTTTCGCGCAGACGCACCAGGCTGAAGCGGAAATCTGCCTCCACGCGCTGCTGGCGGAAGTTAAGGGCTGCAAGCGGCCGGCCGATGAGGTGCGTGAACCATGTGCCGACCACGGCATAAAGCAGCGCTACCCAGACCATGTAGCCGGGAATATCGACCCCCAGCAGCAGGAATGGGCCGGAGAGTGTCCAGAGAATGGTCACGAAGCTGAACAGCGAGACCACGTTCGACAGCAGGTCGAGACTGAGGGAAAGCGCCTCGGCCACGAAGGATCGGGTATCCTCGGATATGCGCTGGTCCGGGTTGTCGGTGCCGAGAGTGGCGGTCGGGCCGGTGCCGGATCCTAGGCTGATGCGGTAATACGCGCGGTCGGCCAACCACTTGTCGAGGAAGCTCTTCGTCAGCCAGCGCCGCCAGCGTATTTGCAACCATTGGTTAAGGTAGGTGCGGTAGACGTAGACCACGATGTAGACCGCCGCGACGCCGCAGAAGCCGGGCATGATCCCGCCGGGAGTCACTTTCCAGGTCAGCAGGAGGGCGAGGAAATCGTCCCAGTTTTTGTCCTGCAAGGCGTTGTAGAACGCACGGTTCCAGTAGCTGAGCACCACGTCCATGGCGACCATGGATAGGTTCAGTGCGACAATCGCGAGCAGCAATCCACGGGCGGACCATTTTTCTTCGGAAAAAAAATACGGTCGCGCCAGATACCAAGCGTCGCGAAGGAATGGGCCGAGGCTCCGCATCGTTTTCTTTCGGCAAAATGAGGACCGTCGGCTGAGTGATAGCCGCGTCGACTAGTGTGACGTTAGGAGCGCCGCGTCCAGGGCCGCGAGCCATGCGGTCAGCCGTTTGGCATTCACGCCCAGATCGGATTGGCCATAAACACTACGCGACCAAAGGATCAGTGTGGAGTCGGCGTCCACCTCGGCCGTCACCAGGTCTGGGAAATTCAATACGGCCGAGCGAACCACGTAATGCACCTGGCGTCGGTCGTTGTAGGATGCGGCCAGGAACGTCCTGGGCTGGGCCTCTGCCACCCCGCGAATGGCGGCATACAGCCTTTCGGGCGGGACCGCGTAGGTGCGCGTGACGATATCGGGGGTGGGTAGGAAGCCCGCCGGCGCCGCAAGCGCGGTGTTGGGCGAGGCAGGACGCTGAAGCCCGGCCAGCTGCATCGGTGGCGGCACCGGTAACCCGGAGACCCCTTCACTGGCGCACGCAGGCAACAGCAGGCCGATCAGCGCGGGCAGGAGGCGCATCAGCTAGGCTCCTGGGAGTCATCGATAGCTGGCACAGGGGAGTGGACCCGCAGCCGTATCACGCCACGGATCTCGCCGGCTTGCACCACATGGCCCTTGCGCAGAATGTCGATCTGATTGGCCTGCGATAGCTTGATGGCAGCGCGGCGAACGGCGCTCATCAGCGGCCGCCACGCCTCCGGAGCCAGGCTGCGCGCGACCTCGCTCGGGCATATCGACTTGCCTTCGCCGCGTGCTTCGACCTGACGCAGAATTTCAGCGGTAATAGTCTGTTCTTCGTTCACCTCCCCTTTCTACGCCCCGTGGCAATGCCCGCAAGGCCGCGCTGGGCCTTGGCGTATCCGTGAACAGCGGTCCTTGCCCGGCATCGCAGCCGAAGCCCGCAAGCGCCAAGCGCTGGCTCTCATGCTCGATGCCCGCCGCCGACACGCCGAGACCAAGCGCGTGTGCGGCGGCGATCACGGCGCGGGCGATCACCGTGTCCTCCGCGTTGTCCGGTATTTCGCGTAAAAGCGAGACATCGAGCTTCAATCCCGTCAGCGGCAATCGTTTCAACATTCTCAGACTGGCCAGTCCGGTGCCGAAATCGTCGAGCACCAGACCCACGCCGAGGTCGCGGACGACTGAGAGCGTGAGCAGGGTATCGAGGTCGGTCTCGGTCAGGATCGTCTCGCTCAACTCCAGCTCCAGTCGCTCCGGCGCCAGGCCGGAATGCTCGAGCGCCGCGCCGACCTGTTCCAGCATCCTGCCGCCGTGCAACTGCATGGCCGAAATATTGACCGCGACGACGCCATGTTCCCACGCGACCGCCTCGACGCAGGCCAGTCGCAGGATGATATCGTGACGCGCGTGTTCGAGCCGCAAGTCGCCGCCGTGGGAGTTTCGCTCGATCGCTTCCGCGCCGATGCGACGCCACGACGACAACTCGACGATTGGCTGGTAATGCACCACTCCGATGCCAACCCTGCCCGGCGACCGCAAGGTTCCTTGCCGGTTGTGGTTCGAAGGCGAAGCGCTGTGATCTTGGTCGTGAAACATAACTTCGTCCCGCCCTGTGGTCTGCGTCCAAAAATACGGGACGAAGATGAACGTCCGCTTAATTTTCGTCCGAATGGGCGTCCAAATCGTTGAACGAAGGAAAAGGTCATGGATCATAACAATGACATCCGCCGCGTCGCTGTTATCGGAGCCGGCACGATCGGGGCCAGCTGGACGGCATACTTCCTGAGCCGGGGGTTGGAGGTGACCGTGAGCGATCCGTCGCCCGGAGCGCCCGACTTGGTGCGCGGGATGATCGAGCGCGCCTGGCCCATTCTGGCCCGACTGGGCGCCACGCCCGATGCCGACCCGTCGCGCTGGCGGTTCGAGGCCGATCCGGTGCGTGCCGTCGAGGGGGCCCAATTCGTGCAGGAGAGCGCGCCCGAACGCTATGAGGTGAAGCAGGCGCTGCTGCCGAGCATTGCGGCGGTGCTGCCGCGGGAGGTGGTGATCGCCTCCTCCTCCTCCGGCCTGCTCATCAGTCGCCTGTCGGAGGGCTGCCGCTTCCCCGAGCGTTGCGTGATCGGCCACCCCTTCAACCCGCCGCATCTCGTGCCGCTGGTCGAGGTGGTCGGTGGCACCGTCGCTTCGCCTGAAGCGGTCGCGACGGCGATGGCGTTCTATCGCGCGATCGGCAAGGTCGCGATCGAGATCCGCAAGGAGGTGCCAGGCCATCTCGCCAACCGCCTCCAGGCGGCGCTGTGGCGGGAGGCGGTGCACTTGGTCGCCGAGGGTGTTGCGACGGTAGCCGATGTGGACGTGGCAATCACCGAGGGGCCAGGCCTGCGCTGGGCGCTGTTCGGCCCGCACGCTACGTTCCACCTGGCCGGCGGGGAAGGCGGCATGACGCATTTCCTGCAGCACCTGCTGCCCGCAATGCAGGGCTGGTGGACAAGCCTGGGTACGCCCGAGATGACCGAGGAGTTGCAGGCGAGGCTGGTGGCAGGCGTCGAGTCGGAGGTCGGCACGCGGACCATCCCGGACCTCGCCGCCCAGCGGGACGAATTCCTGGCGAACCTGATCGCGATGAAGCGGGGTCAGCCTGACATCCCTAAAGAGTGACCTTATCCACCAAGGTCGGCAGCAACTTGATCCGGACCGACAAGGTGGAGCGTGAAGGTTGGTCTCAACGCCTAGCCTGATACACCTGCAGGTTGGTGTAGATCGAGCGCAGGATCGGGGTGGCCAGACCGGCGCCCCTGGCGCGGGCCAGCATGTCGCCCACTACATGCTCCGCCTCCACCTGCCCGCCGCGCCGAAGATCGCGCAGCATGGAGGCGGTGGTGGTGGATGCCGGGTCGGTCAGTTGCCGGCCGGCCCGTTCAAGGAACGCCTCGCGCGGGGCGTATCCCGCTGCCGCCGCCGTGGCCGCGCATTCGGCAATCAGGTCCCGCATCACGCCAGCGCCCTCCTGGGTGCGGGCGATCTCACCGACATTGCCCCGCATGAGGCAGCACATGCCGGCGTTGCAGGTGATGAAGACGAACTTCTCCCACATGTCCCGCATGATCTCGTGGCTGTGGCGGCCGTCGAACCCGGTGTCGCGGAATATCGGGGCCAGCGCCGCGCACACCGGCG
>JANXXW010000066.1 GCA_025350425.1 Rhodospirillales bacterium | reverse complement strand
GGCAAGCACTGCGCGCTGCTGGTGGACCAGGCGGGCTGGCACAGCTCCGAGCGCCTGACCGTGCCGGAGAACATCACCATCGTGAAGCTGCCGGCCAAGTGTCCGGAGCTGAATCCAGTCGAGAACGTCTGGCAATTCCTGCGAAACAACTGGCTGTCGAACCGGGTGTTCGCGTCCTACGACGCCATCGTCGATCACTGCTGCGATGCCTGGAACCGCCTCGCCGATCAGCCATGGCGCGTCATGTCCATTGGCCTACGCGAATGGGCCAGCGGTCATGCCGCATGAGTCCTGGTATAAGACCGCTCAAATCGTTCCATCCGGGCATGTTGGGCACGACGGACGGTTCGCGTTTCGGGCAACACGCGCAGCAGGCCAGGGGAAAGTCATCGGCGACCGCGGCGATGTGACTAAACCAGTTTGACGCCAGTTGCGCCGCCAGTGCTTGGCAACATATAGGGGCATGTCAAGCATCCAAGCACACATCCTGACTATTTTCCTGCGATGGCGCATTAAGAAGCCGATCGCGGCGAATGCGAATATCGCCGCAATCCGCGCCAAACTCGATATTCCGTATCGAGGCAAGATTCCAAGCGGGATCCAGATCACAAAGGTTCAAGGACCTATACCGGGAGAATGGGTCGTCTCCGATCGTGCTGCGCCCGACGCGCCCGTCATGCTTTACCTCCACGGAGGCGGCTTTTTCGCTTGTTCGTCTGCCACTCACCGGGCTGTGACGATCGCATTCGCGCGATCTGGCGAGCTGCGGGTGTTTGTGCCGGATTACCGGCTTGCTCCTGAACACCGGTTTCCGGCGGCGCTTGACGATGCGATCGCCTGTTGTGACTGGATCGTTGCCACGACTGGACGAGCCGTCGCGGCAATCGCCGGTGACTCGGCTGGCGGGAACTTGGCACTTGCCACCCTGCTACAGCTCCGCGACACCGGACGAGAGTTACCGGCAGTTGGAGTAGCTTTTTCGGCCGTGACTGATTTGGCTGCAACTGGCCACTCGCTAATCGAGAATGACCGGCGCGACGCATTGTTTTTCGGCGACTCCATTGCACGATTGGCCGACGTTTATCTGCCTTCCGGTGTGGATGTATGCAATCCGCTGGTCTCACCACTCTATGGGGACCTTACTGGGCTGCCGCCACTGCTACTGCATGTCGGCGCCGATGAGGTGCTGCGGGATGATTCGGTTCGTTTCGCCGCCCGAGCACGGGCAGCCCAGGTCGACGTCACGTTGCGAGTTTGGCCGGTTGTTCCTCATGTCTGGCAACTTATGGCTCAGTTTCTGCCCGAAGGGCGCCAGTCGTTGCAGGAAGCCATAACTTTCATCGCGCAAGCAATGGAGCAGTCTAGAACACGTTGACATTTGGGATTCCGGCTCGGTCTGAAATCTGTTTCAAGCTCCTTTTGGGGGGCGTTGGATGACATCAATTCGGTTGTTGCTGAAGGACCGCCAGTGGGAGCGGATGCGTCCGCATTTACCCGGCAAGCCAAGTGATCCCGGTCGAACCGGCGTGAACAATCGTCTGTTTGTGGAGGCCGTCCTCTGGCTCGCTCGGACGGGTGTTCCCTGGCGCGATTTGCCAGACGTTTTTGGTAATTGGAACAGCACCTTCGTCCGTTTTTCCAGGTGGTCCAAGGATGGCGCCTGGGATCGATTATTCGCAGCGATGGCCGATGATCCAGACTTTGAATATATCATGATCGACTCCACTATTGTCCGGGCGCATCAACATGCGGCGGGCAAAAAGGGGGGTCTGAAGCTCGTGCGATCGGCCGTTCGCGGGGCGGCTTTACCACGAAAATCCATGCCGTTGTCGATGCTTTGGGAAATCCACTGCGCTTCATCCTCTCGCCTGGGCAGGCGAGCGACATTAACCAAGCCGAGGCGCTGATTGAAGGACTGCCAGCCGACCATGTCCTGGGTGACAAAGGATATGACGCAAAGTCACTCCGCGACGGCATTACCGCTCAGGGCGCCGTGGCGGTCATTCCTCCAAGAACAACATCACCACAAGTTCCTTGTGACTTCGCGCTTTACTGCGAGCGCAACCTCGTCGAGCGCTTCTTTCTCAAGATTAAGCATTTCAGCCGGATCGCCACTCGCTACGAGCAAACCCCTCGTGCATTCCTATCCATGTTATCCATCATCAGCGCGTTCATCTGGACACGGTGAATGTCAACGCGCTCTAGCCAAGCGTCGCAAAGAGAAGTGGTGTGAACCCTGCGGTCCACACCCATTCAATGTGACAATGTCCGGTCAGTGTGTACGAAGCGCCCAGTGCAAGAATTCAGCAACTGTTCCCACACTCACCACTCCAGCAACCCATAGGCCGACAAACCAAGCCAGACGGCTCAAGGCACCGCCACGTTTAATGGTAATGCTCACCGGCTTGGACCTTTCCACGAAATACCCAATAGCTGAAGCCAGAATAAATCAAGATCACCGGGATCAGCACCACTGCGCCGATCAATATGAATACCTGGCTCGAGCGTGGCGCGGCTGCAGCCCATATCGTGATGTCTGGCGGTACGATGAGGGGGTAGAAGCTGATCCCCAAACCTGCAAAGCACAGTGCGAAAATGGCCAAAGCACACAGAAAGGGCGTCAAATGGTGCCGCCGGACAATGCCAAAGTGAAACACGACGGCAAGCAGCCCCACAAGTAACGGTACCGGACTGGTCAAGAGGATGCCAGGCCAATGGAACCAGCGCCGCATGAAGTTTGGATTAAGCAACGGCGTCCATAGGCTAACCACGATAATCAGTGCCAGCATAACCCAGCCGAGCGCTGCGGCCTGCTTCCGAGCACGCACCTGTAACGACTCATCTGTTCGCCAAACCAGCCAGCAGGCACCAAGCCAGGCATAACCCACAACCACAGCTACGCCGCAAAGAATGGTGAATGGCGTCAGCCAGTCAAACCAGCCTCCGGCATATTGGCCATCGACCACATGTATGCCTTGCAGAAGCCCGCCCAACGTCAGTCCCTGGCAGAAAGCGGCCAAGACAGACCCACAGAAGAACGACATATCCCATCCCCGGCGTCCCCGCTCCGAATGGGCGCGGAAACGGAGTTCGAACGCGACCCCGCGGAATATAAGACCAAACAGCATGCCCAGCACCGTCGGATACAGCGCCGGCATAATTATGGAATAGGCCAATGGGAATGCGGCCATCAGTCCAGCCCCACCAAGCACCAGCCACGTTTCATTACCGTCCCACATCGGCGCGATCGTGTTGACCATGGTGTCCCGGTCTTCACTACCGCGCTCAGCTGCGAACAGGATGCCGACGCCCAAGTCGAAGCCGTCCAGCACCACGTAAGCCAATACGGCGAAGGCAATCAGCCCGGCCCAGATGCTGATGATAGTCTCCGTGCTCATAGCAGCCTCACTCCGCTGGCAGGAGTGAGGCGCCGCCCATGCCCGGGGGCACGGCGCCGGCCAGACCCGGATGGATCCCGGCCGTACGGATCGGCTTGTTGGGATCGACACTGAGTTCGCCCACGACCGGCGGCTTGGCCATCATACGGATGATGACCATAATACCCGCGCCGAACACGGCAAAATACACCACGGCGAACACCGCCAGCGACGTCGCAATGCCAGGCAGCCCAATCGGAGACACGCTGTCGATAGTCCGGAGCACGCCATACACCGTGTAAGGCTGGCGGCCGATCTCCGTTGTCATCCAGCCACACAGCATCGCGATCAGCGGGGCCGGCGCCATGATAAACACCGCGCGGTGAAGCAGGCGGTTGCTGAACAGTGTGCCCCTCCATCTCGCAAACAGGCTGAACAGTCCAAGACCGAACATCAGAAAGCCAAGTCCGACCATGACACGGAATGTCCAGAACACGACGGGCGCATAGGGCCGATCCGCAGCTGGCACCTCGTTCAGCCCCGGCACCCTGCCGTTCCAGCTATGGGTCAGGATCAACGAAGAGGCGTGGGGGATCTCAATCTTATAGTCGGTATGCTGTGTGGCCATGTTCGGTATGCCGAACAGGATCAACGGCGCACCGTTTGGTCCCGAAGGCTCCCAGTCGCCCTCCATGGCGGCCACCTTCATCGGCTGATACTCGAGTGTGTTCAGGCCGTGAATGTCACCCATAGCGATCTGCATCGGCGTCACGATTGCGGCCATCCACATCGCCATTGAGAACATGGTACGGACGGCCGGAGTGCTATGGCCTCGCAGCATGTGGAAGGCGCCGACCGCGCCCACGATGAACGCCACCACCAAGTAGGAGGCCAGCATCATGTGCGGCACGCGCACGAACACCGATGGGTTAAAGATTACCTGCCAGTAATTGGTCGGGAACATTTTGCCGTCAGCCGCCACGCCGAATCCGGCTGGGGTCTGCATCCAACTGTTGACCGAAAGGATCCAGAACGCCGACAGGATCGTCCCGCCAGCGACCATGCAGGTTGAGAAGAAGTGAAGCTTGCGCCCTACCCGCTTCATCCCGAACAGCATGACGCCCAGGAACCCGGCCTCCAAGAAGAATGCCGTCAGCACTTCGTAGGCCATCACCGGGCCGATCACCGCGCCGGCTTTGGCCGAATAATTCGACCAGTTGGTGCCGAATTGATACGACATCACCAATCCCGACACGACGCCCATGGCGAAACCGATCGAGAAGATTTTCGCCCAGTAGCGGAACAGGTCGAGATAGACCTGTCGACCCGTGCGGAGCCAAAGCCCCTCCAGCACCATCAGGTAGCTCGCCAACCCGATCGAAAATGCCGGGAACATAATATGGAAGGCAACGGTGAAGCCAAACTGGGCTCGTGCCAGGTGGAATGCGTCGATCATGAAGATTCCTCTGAACCGGCGCTGCGGCGCTTGCCGCCGACAAAACCGGAAATTTTACTCTTGATATCGAGCAGCTTGGACACGCTGGCACCCAGCGTCAGCAGCTGCATCAGGCTCTCATTGTTTAGCTTCTGAACATCGTCGGACCAGCCGACCAGTAACTCGATTAGCTCGTGCATCTCGCCCATGCGGCCCTGGGCATGCCGCTCTTCGGGGCTGCTCGGTGTCTCCATCAGGACGTCGCGCAACATAGACAGCGTAGGGTCGATCTCGCGCTTCCGCCGTTCTTCGGCCAGGGTGCGAACGATTTGCCAGATGTCGTCCGGCGCCTCGAAATGGTCACGCCGATCACCAGGCAGGTGACGTTTGCGAACCAGGCGCCAAGCCTCCAGTTCTTTCACGCCCATGCTGACGTTGGACCGCGACACGCCCAGGGCTTCGGTGATTTCCTCAGCGTTGAGCGGACGATCGGACAGGAACAGCAGGGCATAGATCTGGCCCACGGTCCGGTTGATGCCCCACCGGCCGCCCATTTCACCGAAATGCAGCACAAACTTTTCAATGACGGGGGGGAGGAGCATCAGCTAATCCAAGTTTCTGTCGTTACAGAAATCATAGATTATACCGAAATCACCGATATCAAGCTCTCAAGGGAACCTTTACCCCAGGTGCTCCCACGCGGCTGCCAGCGCGGGCTCACACCCTTAATATGGTCCGTATAAGAATGTTCGACGCAGGGTGTCGAAACCCGGCTCGATCTGGACACCCCGGCATATCCCGATCATCTCTATTTATACACATAGCCCGTGATACCCGCCTGGATAGCCGGCGATTCGAGGGTCTTCGGAGAGGCTGCCAGCATGGCTTCCAAGAAGACGGTCACCCTGGACAATTTGGCGGCCCTGGGCCCGGAGCGTCTTGCTACCATCCTCGTCGACCTCGCGCAGAGCAATGTCGAGGTCAAGCGACGGCTGCGCCTCGAGCTCACTGCGGAGGCCGGAGGCGACGTCATCGCGGCTGAGATCGGCAAGCGCCTCGTCACCCTGAGGTCCGCCCGGTCCTTTATCGACTGGCAGAAACGGCGGGACTTCGTGAAGGACCTCGACCTGCAGCGGACCATGATCGTGAACCGGGTCGCCCAGACCCGGGCCGACCTGGCACTGGACCTGATGTGGCGGTTCGTGGACCTCGCCGAGCCGGTGATCAACCGCGTGGACGACAGCAATGGCGCGGTCGGGGACGTTTTCCGCGCGGCGTGTGAGGATCTCGGGACCATCGCGGGCATGGCTACGCCCGACCCGGTCGGTCTTGCGGACCGGGTGTTTACCGCACTGCTGGCCAATGCCCACGGGGTATTCGACAACGTCGTGTCGGTCATGCTTCCAGCCCTCGGCGATGTGGGAGCGGCCCACCTGAAAAGCCGTCTGGCGCAGGTTCGGCGGGACCGGTCGCGGAAAGCGGTCGGACGGGACTGGCAGGCCGAGGTGGCACGCCGCGCCTTGATGACCATCGCGGACCGCCAAGCCGACGTTAACGCCTACATCGCGCTGATTCCCGCAGCAGAACGCGGCAGGCCGCACGTTGGGGCCGAGATAGGCCGCCGTCTCCTGGCTGCCGGCCAGGCAACCGAGGCGCTTGCGGCGCTGGAGGCGGCGTGGCCAAAGCAGCCCACCAGCCGAGCCTCCCAAGACAACGACGATTTCTACCTTGCCGAGCATGATGGCGACAGCGGGTGGGAGGAGATCCACATTGAAGCGCTGGAGGCGACGGGCCAGATCGCGCAGGCACAAAGCCGTCGCTGGGCAGCCTTCGAGGAACGGCTCTCATCCGCTCACCTGCGCGCCTACCTGAAGCGACTGCCGGACTTCGACGATATCGAAGCCGAGGAACGGGCCAAAAAGCATGCCTCTGGCTTCAAAAGCTTTGCAGCGGCGCTGGACTTCTTCCGTGCATGGCCAGATCAGGCCGGGGCAGCCGCGCTGGTGCTTGCGCGCGCCTCCGAGGTCGATGGGAACATGTACTACCTGCTCGATCCGGTGGCGCAGCTGGTCGAAGGCAAGCACCCGCTGGCAGCGACGTTGCTGCGACGGGCGATGATCGAGGACACGCTGGATGGCGCCAAGTCCAGCCGCTACAAACATGCTGCCCGGCATTTGCTTGATTGTGCGTCACTCGCATCAGGCATCCAGGATTTCGGGGGCCCGGAAACCCATGATGCCTTCGCCGACCGCCTGCGGGCCAAACATGGCCAAAAAATCGGGTTCTGGACCCAAATCAGTGAGAGGGCCGAGGGCCGCCACTACTGATTTCCTCACGGCAGTTGTCTCACGTGCCGGGAACC
>JANXXW010000236.1 GCA_025350425.1 Rhodospirillales bacterium | reverse complement strand
CCCGCGCTGGGCCAGCAAGGCGGCGATGGTCGAACCGCCGGGGCCTCCGCCGACTACCAGCACGTCGCACATATCGGTGCCGGCCACTGCTGGGCATTCAGTGTTCGACATGTTGAAGCTCAAAGCGCCGTCTTTTTCGCCTGATGCACGGCAAGCGAACCGATCGAGTTGCCGCCATCCACCGCGAGCGCCGTGCCGGTGATGTAGGCGGCGGAGTCCGAACACAGGAACAGCACCGCCGCAGCGGCGTCGTCGGGGCCGGACACGCGGCCGAGCGGGATGCCGGCGCTGGTATTCAGGACATGCGCCTCGGTCAGCGGGCTGGACGTGCTACCTGGCGCGAAGCCGGGCTCCACCGCGTTCACGCGTATGCCATACTCGGCCAGTTCCAGCGCGTATCCCTTGGTCAGTCGATCGAGCGCCGACTTGGACAGGCAATACGGCACGACGCTGCGGCGCATGCGGTGCGCGGCCCCGGACGAGATGTTGACGATGCACCCGCGCCGTGACGCCGCGATCATCAGCTTCGCAACGGTCTGGGTCAGCAGGAACGGCACACGCACGTTGATGCCCATGATGCGGTCCCACTCGGCTGCGTCGATGTCGAGCAGGAAGCCGCTGGGATAGACCCCGGCGTTGTTCACCAGGATATCCGGCGTGCCCCAGCGCGTGGCGAGCGCGTCTCCCAGCCCCCTTAAGGCCGCGTCGTCCATGAGGTCGGCGGCGAATACGAAGCTGCCCTCGGCACCTCCGGCCTCGGCCAGACGGGCAGCGAGCGCCACGGGATCCTGGTCGGTCAGGCACAGCCGTGCGCCGGCGCGGGCGAAGGCGTCGGCGATCCAGCGACCGTAGATGCCGCAGGCGCCTGTAATTACCACACCCTTGCCGACGAAATTAAAATCCATCACGGATGGCTCCTCGCGCGTTACCCGGTTCGGACACATCCTAAGCAGGTCAATGGAAGGGAGCCAACGATGGCCGGTTCGAGTAAGCAGCCCTCCGTGAAATCTGACGATTTCCGCGTGCGGGAGGGCCACAAGGTGGACCTGGACGAATGGCCGACCGAGGTCGAGCCCGTCTACAACTACAAAAGCGACTACCGCAAACGGTTGGCAGCCCATGTGGACCGGCTGAGCGAATTGCAGCAGTTGTTCTACGCCTCGAACAGCCATGCCGTGCTGCTGATCTTCCAGGCGATGGACGCCGCCGGCAAGGACGGCGCGATCAAGCATGTGATGTCGGGAATCAATCCGCAGGGCTGCCAGGTGTTCAGCTTCAAGCACCCCAGCAAGATCGAGTTGCAGCATGATTTCTTGTGGCGCACCACACGCGACCTGCCGGAGCGTGGCCGCATCGGCATCTTCAACAGATCGTATTATGAGGACGTGCTGATCGTTCGTGTGCATCCCGAAATCCTGCGCGCCCAAGGCGTGCCGGAGGTCGTGGTCGGTAAAACGAGCATTTGGCGGGACCGCTATCGATCGATCGTGAGCCTTGAGCGCCACCTGCACGAGAATGACACGCACATCATCAAGTTTTTCCTTCACCTCTCAAAGGACGAGCAGCGCAAGCGGCTGCTCGAACGCATAGACCAGCCGGACAAGAACTGGAAGTTCAGCGCCGACGATATCAAGGAGCGGAGATACTGGCCGCAATACATGGCGGCGTATGCGAAATGCCTCGCAGCCACCAGCACGGACGTGGCGCCTTGGTATGTGGTCCCTGCCGACGACAAGAAGAACGCCAGGCTGATCGTATCCCAAATCCTGCTCGACACGTTGGAAAAGCTGAAGATGGTCTACCCGTCGACCAGCCCCGCGCACCGGGACGAACTGCTCGCGATCCGAAAAGAGCTGATGGAAGAGTGACCGCCATCGCAGCCGGCGGGGATCGCAGGATCTGAAATCCGGCTGTACAGACTATCCTCGGACAACATGGCACGTTTGCCATTCGAGAGGGCCTCTCATGAATTTCTTGAGGACTCCGCACCAGCCGCGGAACGAGCCCGATTTGCAGCCCTCGGAGGATGCGACCCTGCGCTCCTGGTTCGAGGAGATGGGGTTTGCGGTTCCGGCGGACGATTTTCGGGTCCCGGACGACGACGATGAACGACCCGAGCCTGCCGCCCCGGTCTTGGATGGTGAGCCATATCCGCAATCGGATGGTCGTGCGGCCAGCAGCCGCTTCAAGCTTCCCGTCCTGGCGCTAGGGGCGGTGGTCTTGGTCCCGGTCGGTGGCGTGCTGCTCGCGGCAGCCTATCTGTCGGGGTTCGACCGTCCCCCGCCCCTGAAGTCAGTGGTGGTGGAAGCCGTCGTGCCGACCGTCGCGGCACAAGCCCCTGGGCCATCGCCCACTCCTCTTTCCAATGCGCCGCCTGGCCTCGCCGCCACGTTGCCGCCGTTGAAGAAAACGCCCAGCGCCAAACAGCCGGTTAGCCCGCCGCAGCTGGCCCCCGCCGTAGTCTTGGCGCTTCCGGCGTCCCCTGTAGTCGGAACGGCCGAGGCGCCGGGCGGCCCTGCCTCGCGTGCCAGCGTCGTGATCTACGTCCCTGACGACGATGTGGGTTCTGCTTCCCGCCTCGACGCAGTCGTCACGCGGCTCACGTCCAACGTCGGGCAGCTCGAAACGCGGCCGGTGACCGTCGGTCCCAACGCCCGTGAAATCCGTTTCTTCCACCCCGGGGATTCCGCGGCCGCCCACGCGGTCGCCAACATGCTGTCGCGGCTGAGGGGCTCGTGGCGGGTGCGCGACGTCAGCTCGGTCCGCCCGGCGCCACCGGAAGGCACGCTGGAGGTCTGGCTGCCGTCGTCGCGCGCGGCCCCGGCCTACGCCGCGCCAATGGGTGGATAGGTGTCCGCCTACGTGCAACGGAGACGTCGTTCGTAAGCTGACCAATTTTCCACGAAAACGAGCAACCCTGTCTCGCCAAACCCCCCGGAACGCGGCTACCCTGTCCGATCGCAAGTTCAATCTGTTCTGACGAGACCCGCGGCATCCTGCGGCGCGGCAGCGATGCTGGCAGCACCTGCTTGAGTTCAGCTCGTCCGGCGAACAGGGACTTCAAGTGCGCGGTACCGCGAACGAAATCTCGGTGCCCAGTGCTTGGTCACCGCGTCGAAGCCCGTGAGGCCCAACATCGGTGGGAGGCATTCGCCTTTGAACCGTACGACGGAGTAGGTGCCGTTCCAGGTAGCCGTGGGTGCCGTTGATCTCGGGGGTGGTGACCCAGGCTAAGCGCCTCGTTGCTCCTCCTACGGATTACTCCCAGCGGACGCCGGGAAAGGCGTCGAGCGGGATTTTGAGGTAGCTGCGGCCTTGGGCTTCCGAAGCGGGCAGGTGGCCCGCGGCGATGTTCACCTGCAAGGCCGATAGGAGCAGCTTGGGCATCGGCAACGTGGCGTCCCGTTCGGTCCTGATCCTGACGAAGCCGTCCTCGTCGTAGTCTCGGAC
The DNA here is from genome assembly GCA_025350425.1 of Rhodospirillales bacterium. GTDB lineage: Bacteria > Pseudomonadota > Alphaproteobacteria > Acetobacterales > Acetobacteraceae > JANXTF01. Next base: position 2,759 of record JANXXW010000236.1, on the reverse strand, counting down.
GTGGGCGTTGGCGGATTTTTGCCCAGCGACGGTACTTTCCCACATCGCGGGCCTGCCTCCCGGTCGGTAGTCGTGTCCGGTGAATAGCCGTGTGTGCTCCGGCAGCGCGAGGATACGCCGGATGCTGTGCCACAGGGTGCGGGCGTCGCCGCCCGGGAAGTCGGCACGCGCGGTCCCGGAGTCCGGCATGAAGAGCGTGTCGTGGACGAAGGCTGCATCCCCGGCGACATAGGTTACCGAGCACAGCGTGTGCCCAGCGCTCAGCAAAACTGACACGTCCATTCCACCAATCTGGAAACGGTCGCCGTCCGCAAACAGCCGGTCCCACTGCGAACCGTCCGTGCGGAAGCTGTCCGACAGGTTATAGATAACCTTCCAGAGCTTCTGGACCTCGGTGACGCGCGCGCCGATCGCCGTCTTTCCACCCATCCTCTCCTTGAGGTAGGCGGCCGCGGAGAAGTGATCGGCGTGTGGATGTGTATCCAGGATCCACTCCAGCGTAAGGCCGAACCGCTCGATGTGCCCGAGCAGCCTGTCCGCAGACAGGGTCCTCGTCCCGCCGGATTTTGGGTCGAAGTCTAGGATCGGGTCGATGACCGCGCATCTCCGGGTCTCTGGATCGGTCAGCACATACTGGATGCTGAAAGTGGCCGGGTCGTAGAAGCCGGTCACGTCCGGTGCAGCCTGCGCCAAGGCCGCGGTCTGGAGCTGGCTCATCCGGCGACAGCCAGCGGCCGCTCCCGGTGCTTGATGTCGAACGTGTTACCTCGGAGCATGAGATGCCAGTACATGAACGGCAGCAGCTTCGTCTTCAGCAGCCACGCGCTCGTGCGGGGCACCCGGGGGTCGAGCGGAAAGCTGGGCGTGACCTTGCCGCCGTAGACAAACTCGGCGAGCACGACCTTCCCGTAGGCGGTGGTCAGCGGGCAGGAACCATACCCATCGTAGCGCGCGCTGGAGACCTTTCCGTCGATTGCCGCCAGCACGCCGTCCACGACGACGGGGGCCTGGAGGCGCACGGCGGCAGCCGTCTTCGCGTTGGTCGTGCCCGCCGCGTCGCCAAGTCCAAAGACGTTCGCAAATTTGGTATGCCGCAGCGTTGCTGGGTCCACCGCGATCCACCCGCCCTCGTTGGCCAGCGGACTCGTCTTGATGAAGTCCGGCGCGGACTGCGGCGGGGTTACGTGGATCATGTCGAACGGACGCACGACCTCTGCCACGACACCGTCAGGCCCGGCGGCTGAGAAGACGGCCTTCTTTGCCGGGCCGTCGACGGCCTTCAGGGTGTGCTTGAAGTTCAACTTGATCCCGTAGCGGTCCACCGCCTCCTGCAAGGGCGGCACGAAGGCGGGCACACCGAACAGCACGTCCCCTGTCAGATCGAATTCGATGTCGGCGCCGGACAGTCTGCCGTTCCTCCGGAAGTGGTCCGCAGCGAGATACATGATCTTCTGTGGCGCACCCGCGCACTTGATGGGCACCGGCGGTTGCGTGAACAGCGCAGTGCCGCCCCGGAACCCCTTGATGCACTCCCAGGTATAGCTCGCGTATTGGACGGCGTAGTTGCTGCAAACGCCGTTGCTGCCGAGTGCCTCGGTCAGCCCATCGATCTCCCCCCAATCCAATTGGAGGCCCGGGCAGACTACGAGGTGATCGTATCCGACGACGCTTCCGTCAGCCAGCTCGACCCGGTTCAGCTCGGGACGGAACAATTTGGCGGCCTGTTTTAGCCAAGTGACGCCCTTGGGCATTACGGACGCCTCGCGCCGTTCGGTATCGGCTCGGGTGAACACGCCCGCGCCCACCAGCGTCCAGCCGGGTTGATACGAATGTGTCTCGGACGGCTCGATGACTGCGATCTGTAGGTCGCGCCTGCGTTTCAGCAATTGTGCGGCGACAGTAATCCCGGCCGCACCGCCGCCGACGATGACAACGGAGAAGCTGCGGCCGGGGGCTACAACGAACGTTTCCGGCGTGTCTATCGCGGTCAAGACGTTCATCGCGGTCTCCCTCGGAATGGACCGGGCATCATCCAGCAGGCAGCCCTGAACATATTACTTGCATAAAACAGATTATAATTATAGCTTAATTGTATAAATGTAATGAGAGAGTCTCAGATTGGCGGTGTTGAAGGTGACCAGGGTTTCGGACCGACTGACCGTGTCGCCCCAGCCTGGGCGGGATGATTTCCCGTCGCTCGCGGCGCGGGGCGTGAAGTTTGTCATCAACAACAGGCCGGACGGCGAGGAGCCGGGTCAGTTGACTGCGGCCGAAGGAGCCGCGCTGGCAGCGGAGAGCGGCATGGCCTATCGGCCTATCCCGGTCCGCCTGCCAGATATTGGCGTTGCTGACATCGACGCCTTCTCGAAGGCCCTTGGCGGGGCGATCGGTCCGGTCCATGCCCATTGCCGTTCGGGGGTGCGGTCAGTCACGCTCTGGGCACTTTCGGAAGTCCGGGCGGGGCGGCTCGCGGCGGAGGATGTGCGGTCCGCAATCGAGGCGATCGGTTTCGATCCGAAACCAGCCGTCGCCTGGCTTGCCGCGCATCCCGAGGGGGTTCCGAAATGAGCGTTACGGAGCGGCCATGGCTGCCAATGCTGCACGACGCGGCGCCCGGCTTCACAGCCCGCACAACGATGGGCGAGCGTAGTCTCTCGGATTACCGGGGAAAGTGGTTGCTGCTGTTCTCGCATCCGGCGGATTTCACCCCCGTCTGCACTAGCGAGTTCGTCGCCTTCTCCAAGGCGGCCGGGAGCTTC
>JANXXW010000022.1 GCA_025350425.1 Rhodospirillales bacterium | reverse complement strand
CTTAGAGGTTGGGTGCACAAAACCGTGCCGGGAAGCAAATTGCTCTGGCCAAAAAAGCGTGCCACCCAGGCGGAAATGGGGTGGTTGTACACCTCAGAAGGTGTGCCGCACTGCTCCACCTGTCCCTCATGCAGCAGCACCAAACGATCCGCAAAAGCAAAAGCTTCTTCCTGGTCGTGGGTAACATAAATGGCAGGGATGCCCGTTTCGCGCATCACCTCTCGCAGCTCTTCGATCAACTGTTCGCGCAGTGTCCGGTCCAGCGCACCCAACGGTTCGTCCAGCATCAGCAGGCGCGGCTCGTGGATTAGCGCGCGGCACAGCGATACGCGTTGCTGCATCCCGCCCGAAAGCTGCCACGGAAAGCGCTCCTCGGAGCCCGCCAGCCCGACCAACGCCAAGAGCGCGCGGGCCTGGGCCTCGTACGCGGGGCGCTTGCGGCGCAGGAGCCGGCGATGCGGCTGAACCACTTCCAACGGCAGCATCACGTTGTCGATCACGTTGCGCCACGGCAGCAGGGTCGGGTTCTGGAACGCCATCCCGGCGATGCTGAGCGGCCCGCTCACCTCGCGTCCCGCCACCACCACGCCCCCGGCGCTCGGTGACCAAAGCCCGGTGACCAGCCGCATCAATGTCGACTTTCCGCAGCCGGACGGACCGACCACTGCGACGAACTCGCCCTCGGCCACGGAAAGGCTCGCCCCATGCAGCGCCAGCGTGCCGTCGGCACCGCCGTAACGGAGGCTGACGCGATCAATTTCGACGTAGGGCTTGGTCATGCCGAAACCCTATTCAAGGATCGGGCCACTCAATTAACGTCGCGCGTCTTCTCGGCGACCTTGTTCATGAACTCGTCGGGCCGGTCGCTGGCCATGTATTCCGCGCTATCTGCAAGCGCTGCCAGCAAGGTGCGCAGCCCGTCCTGCTCGACCTTGGCGAAGTCGCCGAGCACGTGTCCGAGCACGCGCTCCTTGTCGCCGGGGTGGCCGATGCCGAGACGGACGCGCCAGTAATTCGGAGTGCCAAGCTGGCGATCCATGCTGCGGAGGCCGTTATGGCCGGCTGCCCCGCCACCACATTTCACCCGCACGCGTCCGAAGGCGAGATCCAATTCGTCGTGGAAGGCCGTAATCGCGCTCGGCTCCAGCTTGAAAAACGCGGCAGCCGCCTGCACGCTTTCGCCGGAGTCGTTCATGTAGGTCAGCGGCTTGAGGCCGAGCACCTTCTCGCCGCCCACGCTGCCCTCGGCCACCAAGCCCCGGAAACGTTGCCGCCACGGGGAAAACCCGTGGCGGTGTGCGATGGCGTCGAGCGCCATGAAGCCAACGTTGTGGCGCTGCCGGGCCATCCCAGGTTCGGGATTGCCCAGGCCGACCCACAGCCGCATCGGCTACTTCTTGGCGGCAGGCTTCGACGGAGCCTTGGTTCCACCGGCCGGCGACTTGCCGGGAGCGCGGGTTCCGCCAGCGGGAGCCGCCGCCGGAGCCGCGCCGGGTTCCGCCGCGACTTCGGCCGCCTTGGTGGGGGCCGCGACGGTGGCCACGACGAAGTCGCGGTCAAGGATCGTCGGGCGGGTCTCGCCAGTGCCCTTGAGATCGGACCAGCGGATGTTGTCGTTGATGTCGAGCGTGCCGAGGTCAGCCTCGAAGAACTCTGGCACATGGTCGGGGTCGCACATGCACTCAACGCCGTGGCGCACCACGTTCAGCACGCCGCCACGCTTCAGGCCCGGGGAGACCAGTTCGTTGATGAAATGCACCGCCACGGCCACGCGGATGAGCTGGCCAGGGGCCAGACGCTGGAAATCCACATGCTCGGGCTGGTCGGTAACGGGATGAAGCTGCACGTCGCGCAACAAGGCGCGCTCGGCGGTGGCGCCGACCTTCACCTCATAAAGACGCGAACGCCACCCGCCACGGGTAAGCTCCTTCATCACCGCGCGCGGATCCAGCGAGATAAGGGTCGGCGTTAGATTGGCACCGTAAATTACGGCAGGCACTTTGCCTTCTCGCCGGGTCGCGCGTGCTGCCCCCTTACCTGCATGCTCGCGCGCCTCGGCCTCGATCGTCGTATAGTTGGCCATGGGTCGCTCCAATTGAAAACGTCGGCCTCCAGGGGTGCCGACGTAGGCGCGAGATACCGCAGGACGGCGGCGGGAGCAAGACAAAGCCCCCGGGCTGACCTTCAGCCTATTGCGCCTGTAGTGCCAAAAGCAGCAACGAACGGCCTGTTACCTCGTATTTGTGACCAAACTCGAACAACGGCTCGTCCGGTTCTTCCGGCAAGTTGGTGTCGGCCACCAGATACCACCCGGCGCCACCGGGGCATTCCGGCAGAGTGAACTCGACCACGTCGTGATGCGCGTTCATCACCATCAGCATGGTCGCGTCCTGGCCGCGCTGGCGGATACCGGTGGCCTGGGCCCGGCCGTCCATCAGCATACCGAAACACCTCATATTGGCATCGTCCCATGCCTCGCCCGTCATCTCGTCGCCCGAGGCGTTGATCCAGGTCACATCCTTGACGCCTAGCTCCTCGTCATACGCGCCGGTGAAAAAGCGGCTACGTCGGAGGATGGGGAAGCGGTGGCGCAGGCGGGTGAGGCGCTTGACGAAGTCGATCTGCGACTTGCCCTTGTCATGGATCTCCCAGTCGACCCAACTGATTTCGCTGTCCTGGCAATAAGCGTTGTTGTTGCCCTGCTGGGTGCGGCCGAACTCGTCGCCGGCCAGCAGCATCGGCGTGCCCTGGCTAAGCAGCAACGTGCCGAGCATGTTGCGTATCATGCGGTCGCGAAGGCGATTTACTTCCTCATCGTCGGTGGGGCCTTCGATGCCGCAATTCCAGCTCCGATTGTCGGAGCTGCCGTCCTGATTGTCCTCGTTATTGGCCTCGTTGTGCTTCTCGTTGTAGCTGACCACATCGCTCAACGTGAAGCCGTCATGCGCGGTGATGAAGTTGACGCAGGCCCAGGATTTGCGGCCACGATGGTTGAATGCGTCGCCAGAGGCGCAGAGACGCGGCGCCAGCGCCGTGGCGGGCACCTCGCCCTTCCAGAACTCGCGCACGGTATCGCGAAATTTGTCGTTCCACTCGGCCCAGCCGGGCGGAAAGCCACCAACCTGATAACCGCCAGGGCCACAGTCCCAAGGTTCAGCGATCAGCTTCACCGAGGACAGGATCGGGTCCTGGTTGCAGGCCTTGAGGAAGCCGCTCTGCGTATCGAATCCGTCCGGCTCGCGCGCCAGGATGGTGCCCAGGTCGAACCGGAAGCCATCGATGTGCATCTCGGTGACCCAGTAGCGCAAGCTGTCGGTCACCATCTGAATCACGCGGCTATGGCTGAGATTGAGCGTGTTCCCGGTGCCGGTGTCGTTGATGTAATAGCGGTTCTGGTCTGGCATCAGGCGGTAGTAGCTGGCGTTGTCGATGCCCTTGAATGAGAGGGTCGCGCCCTTCTCGTTGCCCTCGGCGGTGTGGTTATAGACCACGTCCAGGATGACCTCGAGGCCGGCGTCGTGGAAGCGCGCCACCGTTTCCTTGAACTCGCGTAAGGAGTTGGCGACATCGTAGGCGTAGCGGGGATCGGGGGCGAAGAAGCCGATCGTGTTATAGCCCCAATAGTTGACCAGCCCGTTGTCGAGCAGGTGGCTGTCGTTGACGAACGTATGGATTGGCAGCAGTTCGACCGAGGTCACGCCGAGAGACTTGATGTACTTTACAATCTCGGGCGTGCCGAGTCCGGCGTAGGTCCCACGCATTTTCTCCGGAACTGCCGGATGCAGCATCGTAAAGCCCTTTACGTGGGTCTCGTAGAAAATGGTGTGGTCCCAGCTGACGGCCCGACGGCCGGGTTCGCCCTGCCAATCGAAGTTCGGGTCCACCACGACGCATTTCGGCATGAAGGGCGCGCTGTCGCGGGTGTCAAAGGTGAGGTCTTCGCCTTCCGCGCCGATGGTGTAGCCGAAACAGGCATCGTTCCACTTCAGTTCGCCGGCATGGGCACGCGCATACGGGTCGAGCAGCAGTTTATTGTGGTTGAAGCGGTGGCCGGCTTCCGGGGCGTATGGGCCATGGACGCGGTAGCCGTAATAGGTGTCCGGACCGATCTCGGGCAGATAGCCGTGCCAGACTTCGTCCGTGTACTCCGGCAATTCCACACGTGCCGTTTCGCGGCCGTTCGCCGCGTCGAAAAGACAAACTTCTACCTTTGTCGCGTTCGCGGAAAACAGGGCGAAATTCGTCCCGTTGCCATCCCACGTGGCTCCAAGCGGATGAGGCAAGCCTTCGCGTACCCGGACGCGGCTGGTGTCGGACATAGATGGACCTTCATGATGGCTACGGCAGGCCTCCAAACATCAACAAAGGACCAAGGTTCCCGGCCGGCTTGTGCTCGCGGCCACGGATTGCGGGCGCCGCTTACCCTTACGCCGGACCCGGGCATACAGCCAAATCGGAGGGCAATTGGATACGAGAGGGGCATGGGGGCGATCGTGGATGCCTGCCATCGCGCACCCGCCCGCCCGTGGTGCATCGCGTTACAAATACACCCAGCCACGGATATCGAGCGTCAGATTTGATCCACTAGCGATAATAGAAGTATCGGGGCTGAGGCCGGTAGTAGCCTGGATAAGGTGCGATGATGCAGCCGGAGAGGGTTATGCCCGCAATGACGAGGCAGACGGCCCGTACGAGATTGCGGCCCAGGAGGCTTCGGCTTTTCTCGGTCCCACGATCGACTTGCATTCGAATGTCTCCTTATCTCAGGCACGGAGATCGGTATCGTTTGTAAGCAGCGCGTAGCTGGTGTGTGAAGAAATGTTACCAGCTGGATGATGATGCCCCGCGTTACGGGACGCGTCAAAGGCTCGGCAAACCGGAACTTAGCGTGCTTATCACCTGAACTTTCAGGCAATGGTCGCCTACGATTGCCGAATGAACGAGTTGATGTCCATTCCGGACCTGTATGAAAGCGACGCCCTCTCGCGGCTTGGATTCGCGCCGGGCGGCGTGGACGAGGAACTCGAATTCGTTCGGCGCTCGGGCCTGTTCGACCCAGCCTACTACGCGGTGCAACTCGCGGCGCCCCCCTACTCCGACGATGAGGGGCTGCGGCACTTCATGTCCGAGGGATGGCGGGGGCGCCACCACCCGAACGCCTATTTCGATACTGGCTGGTATCTGTCGCAGAACCCTGGCCTCGCGCGTTCAGGCCAGAACCCGCTGGTGCAATACATCCGAGAAGGCGAGGCCCAAGGGTGTGCGCCGGCACCGTATTTCGACGTGCTGTGGTATCGTGGTCAGCACGGCATCCAGCCCGGCGAAACCGCGCTGCGCCATTTCCTGGAACGCCGGCTGGGCGGTTCGGTCAGCCCGATCGCCGAGTTCGACCCGCAATATTATCTGCGCGCCAGCCCCGACGTGGCGGCGGCCGGCGTCGATCCGTTCGAACACTATCTTCTGTATGGATACCGCGAGGGCCGCGACCCCTCGGCGGAGTTCGATACCCGCTTCTACATGCGGCGCTACATGGACGGGACCAGCGACCTCAATCCGCTGATGCACTATCGCCGGTTCCGCCACGCGCTCTACCTGCCGACGAAGCGGCCACCGCAGGAAATCTCGGTGCTGGACGAGGTCCACCGCTTCACCCGTCCGGGACCCGAGTTCGAGACGCGCGCGCCATTGCCGCGCACCGCCACGCGGCGAGCCAAGGTGCTGGCGTATTACTTGCCGCAGTATCACGCGATCCCCGAGAACGACGAATGGTGGGGCGACGGGTTCACCGAATGGAACTCGGTGGCGCGCGGGATGCCGCGCTTCGCCGGGCATTACCAGCCACGCATCCCGCGTGACCTCGGCCACTACACTCTCGACGGCACCGACACGATGCGGCGCCAGATCGCGTTTGCCCAGGAAGCCGGGCTGTTCGGCTTCGTGCAGTATTTCTATTGGTTCAACGGACGCCGCCTGCTGGAGCGCCCGCTCGACGCGTTCCTCGCCGACCCGACGCTCGACTTTTCGTTCTGCCTTATGTGGACGAACGAGAACTGGACGCGGAGGTGGGACGGGTCCGACGCGGAGGTGCTGATCTCGCAGGATTACCGCGAGGCGGATGACGAGGCGCTGGTCGACACGCTGGCGCGCCACTTCGCCGACCCACGCTACATCCGCCTGCAAGGCCGGCCGGTGCTGATGGTGTACCGACCGGCGCTGATCCCCGATACCGCGAATACAGTGGCGCGATGGCGCGAGCTGTTCATCGGCCGACATGATGAGGCGCCGCTGTTCATCATGGCGCAGAGTTTCGACGCGGCGGACCCTCGACAATTCGGTTTCGATGCGGCGATCGAGTTTCCGCCGCACAAGCTGGTGGGCGGCCTGCCCCTCGACGATTCGGACCTCGCGTTCATGGATGGTCCAGGCCGGATGCAGGTGTTCTCCTACCCCGCGGTAGTGGCGGCCTCGCTGGCCGAGACGCCGCCGCCTTTTCCGCTGATCAAGACGGCGGTGCCCGGCTGGGACAACGACGCGCGGAGGCAGGGCAACGGGCTGATGCTGCGCGGCGCCACGCCGCGTGCCTACGAGGATTGGATGACCGCGCTGGTGGAACGCGCCGGGGCAAATCCGGTATTTGGCGAACCCCTGGTCTGCGTCAACGCCTGGAATGAGTGGGCGGAAGGCGCCTATTTGGAACCCGACGTGCATTACGGCAGCGCGTTCCTGAACGCGACCGCGCGTGCCGTCGCGGGTCTCGGGACCGGCGTTACGGCGAAACTGCTGCTGGTCGGCCATGACGCATTCCCGGCTGGGGCGCAGCACCTGCTATGGCAACTCGGCCGCATGCTGCGCCAGGGTAGCGGGCTGGAGATCGAATTCCTGTTGTTGGGCGACGGCGCGCTGAAGCCCGAATACGCGCGGCTGGCACCAACGCATACCGTGCCGGTCGCCGATCTTGCGCGCAAGCTTGCGGCATTGGCCGCGCGGGGCTTCCACGCCGCCATCGTCAACACAACCGCGTCCGCCGCCGCCGTACCGCCGCTGCACGCGGCGGGCATATCATGCGTGCTTCTCGTGCATGAGATGCCGGGGCTGCTGACCGAGCGCAAGCTGCTGCCCGACCTTGCGCGCGCCCTGCCGCATTGCACCCGTGTGATCTTCGCCGCACCCGCAGTACGAGACGCAGTGGCCACGCTGGTCAGGCTGGATCATGCCGCCTGCTTCATCCTGCCGCAGGGCATATACCGCCCAGCACCGTTCGACGCCGATGCGCGCCGGCGCACCCGGTCACAACTCGGCGTACCGGCGGACGCGCGGCTGGTGCTGGGTATCGGCTACGGCGACCTACGCAAGGGCTTCGATCTGTTTCTGCAAGTCTGGCGCTCGCATCGCGAGGCGGACGGCGCCAGCGTGTTCTGCTGGATCGGCGAACTCGATCCCACGATGCGCGCGTATCTCGGTGCCGGCATCGCTGCTGCGACCGCGACCGGATCGTTCCATGTGCTGGGTTATCGCGACGATGTCGCGGACTGGTTGAGCGGCGGTGACGTGCTGCTGCTGCCGTCCCGCGAGGACGCTTTCCCGAGCGTGGTGCTGGAAGCGATGTCGGCGGGCCTGAGGACAATCGCGTTCGACGGCGGTGGCGGGATTTGCGATCTGTTGCGAACGCATGATCTCGGCGCGGTGGTGGCGATGGAGAACGTCGGCGCGATGCAGCGCGCCATCGTGGCCGAGGCGACGCCAGACCGGGTGCGTATCGCGGCGGTGGCGGCAGCCGGATTTGATTTCGGACGCTATGCAGCCGAACTGTCAGCCATCGCGCTGCCCGATATCGCGGCGATCTCCGTGGCGGTCATGAGCTACAACCATGCGTCCTTTCTGAGCCAACGCCTCGCCTCGGTGTTTGCCCAGAGCTTTCCGGTGCGCGAGGTGCTGGTGCTGGATGACGCCTCGAGCGATGACAGCGTCGCCGTCGCGCGCGCCACGGCGCAGGATTGGCACCGCGATATCACGGTCGTCGCACTGACCGAGAATAGCGGACAGGCGATCGGGCAATGGCGCCGCGCGGCGGAGATGGCGCAAGGTGAGTTCCTCTGGCTGGCCGAATCCGACGACGCCGCTGAACCGGCGATGCTTGCGCGCCTCGCCTCGATGCTGGCGTCGTCGCCCAACGTCGATCTGGCGTTCTGCGATAGCCGCGCGATCGACGGCGCGGGGTGTACGCTGTTTCCCAATCACCTAGCCTACTACACCGCCCACGGGGCGGCGGCCCTGACGAGAACGACGTTGTTCGAGGCGAGAGATTTCGCGCGCCGGTTTCTGGCTGAGCGCAACCTGCTGGTGAACGTCAGCGCGGTCCTGTGGCGCCGTACCGCGCTGCTGGCGGCACTCGATCGCTGCGGCACCGAACTCGCAAGCTGGCGCCTCGCTGCGGATTGGCGGCTGTACGTGGAGGTGCTTGCGGAAAGTGCGGGGTGTGTGGCGTATATCGCCGAGCCTCTGAACATGCACCGCCGGCACAAGGCGGGGGTGACAGCCAGCACGACGGCGGCGCGCCACGTGGCCGAGATCGCGCGGATGCACAAGCTGATGCGGAGACGCTTCGATCTGGACGAGGCGACGCGAGCGCGGCAGTCCGCCTATGTCGCCGAGGTCAAGCGGCAACTGCGGGAGGAAGCTTAGCGCCGGAGGCCGATCGCCTGCATCCTGGCCAGCATCCGCAAACCGACTGCGCGGTTGCCGTGGGTACGGACCACATCCGCTTGTCCACGTAGGGCGATCTCGCGGCTGAGCGCGCGGTCCAGCAGCACCGGGCGCAACAACTCGTAGGCGTGCTCTACATCGGGCTCCGCCCAGCTTTGGCCGTGCCAATGCGGGTAGTCGTCGCGCTTCAGCGCCACTTGGCTGGCGCGCACCAGCAGTGAGTTTTCGGCCGTCATGAAATCGAGGTTGCCCGACCAGGCGGTGCCCAGGGCCAACCGTCCGAGCCGCATCGCTTCGCCAAGACCACGGCCAAAACCCTCGGCGCGGTGCAGCGAGACGAAGCAGTCGCACGCGGCCATGAGGCTCCGTATACCGGCGGTGTCCAACGGCGTGCTGATTACCGTCATGCGTGAATCGGTGGGCAGGGAGGCTGACCATTCCTCCGCCGCGCACTCCCCGTTCTTGACCTTCAACGCCAACTCGACATCCAGGAACGGATGTTCGGCTCGTACGAGCTGCATGAGGCGAAGTACTGCCTCAGGGTTCTTGCGTGTCGCGTACGAGGAGAGATCGAAGAAGTTGAGCAGCACGAACGCGGATTCGCGCAGGCCAAAAATCTGGCGTGGTTTGCTTGGGCCGCCCGGCAGATCGACCGACTGCCCAACGAGATGGCTGGTGATCCCCGACGCTGCCAGGCTATCCTGGATGAATGAGGAGAGCGCCCATACCTCGTCGAACTGGCGCAACTTCTGTGCCCAGGTCTTGGGATATGCCGGAAGCTCCCACGCAGGCACCACGATGTTGCGACCGTTCGCAAAGACATTGCCGCGCGTCTCGAACACGCTCAGTACGTTGTCGATTTCGTCGCCGTTGATGTGGAAGATGCGGATGCCGCCAGGAACGCCTTCGCATTCGAGCGGGCCGATCAGTGCCTGATGTGCGGGATCGGTGCGTTGCGCGTAGCGGAAGATGTCGTAGACGCCGGGGCGGATATGTACCGCCATGCACGCGGAAACATGACTCCGCATCTGCTCGCCCATCCCGATTGCCGCGAAGGGATGGCCGATCAGGGTGACTGGAACGCCGTCGAGGCCTCCAGCGGAGTCAGGCATCATGCGAAACGCTTGGCGTCGACCGCGTCGCGTAGGGCTTCTAGCCATTGGTGGCCGTATTGAGTGTCCGGCTCCAAGTGTGCGCCTTCCGCCCACTCGTTCCAGGCGTTCACGAACAGAAGCCGGTTGTCGCCGTGCAGGGTTTGGCGCGCTTCCTCGATCTTCTCTTCGACATAGAAGCGGAACACGTCCGGATCGCAACCATCGAAGCTGGTGCCTTTTAGCGGCTGACGGGGCGTGTTGTCCCAGCTTGGGAACACCGCGGGGTAGCGGGGATAGGGCACCGATCCGCGTTCGATGAACGCCATCACCGTCGATGGATAGTCGTAACGGTATCCGCTCCAACCCTCCTTGACGATCTCGGCCGCCGTGCGGCTGGCGACGGCGCGGCCGTGCGGCGGGAACTCCACGCTGGCGTCGAAGCCAATGTCGGCCGGACGCAGGCCTTGGTCCACCGCCTCCATACTTTCGACGTAGACGAGTTGCACACCGGGCAGCCCGGCTTGGGCAAAGGCCGCACGGCAGTCGCGCGCGAAGGCGCGGGGATCGGGCAACTTCAGCGGCCGATAGACCAGGAAAAGCGGGTTGCCATCGACGCGGATGTAGCGTGCATCACGCGCGTGCTCAACCGCGTCATCAATGATGCCGGCCAGCGTTTCGGCGTCGTATCTCTGTTCGAGCAGGATCTCGCGCGCGCCGCCGTCCCAGTGCTTGGTCCAGTTCTCGTTGGCCCAGCATAGGCAGTAGCGGAACGCGATGGTGGGCGAGGCGCGCACGACGTCCAGCGGACGGGACAGCAGACGCCGGCCGCCAAGATTATAGTAATAGACGCAGAACCCCTCGATCCCGTAGCGCGCGGCCAGCGCCGCCTGCTGTTCCAGCGTCTCGGCGGCGCGCAGATCGTAGAAGCCGAGATCGGCGGGCAGATGCGGCTGGTAGTGGCCGGCGTAGCTGGGGCGGGCGCGGGCGACGTTGGTCCACTCGGTGAAACCCTTGCCCCACCATAGATCGTTCTCGGCGATCGGGTGGAACTGCGGGAGGTAGAAGGCGATCGGCCGTATTTGGTCCAGCCGTGAAAGCAGCCCGCCCCAGCGCTCCATGAGCGTCTGCTGGTTGCGGACGACGGTGCGCAACCTGCGGGCGGCGGACTGGCGGTTCGTGGACACGCTGAGATGGTGGACGACGATTGCTGCATGGACGTAGCGCACGCGGTGGCCGGCGGACAGGAACCGCAGGCAGAGATCGGCGTCCTCGCAATAGGCCGGCCGGTAGGCATCGTCGAACAGCGCGGCACCGGCGAGTTCGCGGCGGAACAGCAGCGCGGCGCCGGAGCAGTACGCCACGTCGCGGTCGTGGCTGTAGGCGCCATCAGATGGATCCCCGAACAGGCCCACCATGCCGCTCTGGCCGTCTGCACGAAGGAAGCAGCCGGCCTCCTGCAACCGGCCGGTGGGGTAGATCAGCTTGGGACCGACAGCCGCGAGGCCGGCATCCGCGTCCAGGGCGGCGACCAGGTGGTCGATCGCTCCCGGCTGCACCTGCGTGTCATTATTGAGCAGCAGGACGTACTCGCCCCGACACCGGGCGAAGGCCGCGTTGCAGTTCTGGATGAAGCCGCGATTTTCGGTCTGGCGGATCACCACGAGGTTGGCGATTGCGGCCAACGCGGCAAGCTCCGGATCGGTGGAGCAATCGTCGGCGACGACGATCTCGAACGGTGCCAAGGGCGGGTTTGCCGCCAGCGCCATGAGGCATTCGGCGGTGGCGTCTGCCTCGTTGAAAACCGGGATCAGGATCGACAGGCGTGGCGCGTCGGTCGGCGGGAAACGCAGGCCGGCGAATGCGCGCGCGATGTCCGGCGCGCGAAACATGGCAGGTGGACGCAGGACGACGGCGTCCTTCTGCTTCTGCCGGACCACCGCCAGCCGCGCGCGCATGGCGTCGTAGCCGCTGGCTTCGCCCGGTGTGGCGAGGGGCATCGGGCCGGCGCGGTCCATCGCGGCCTGGCGGCCTTCCTTGCGGCCGTTGGTGAGATAGTGGCGCAGCGGCGGCTCGCCGGCGTCGGCCACATCGGTGTAGCGGGCGCGGTAGAGCGCCCCGTCGAACTCGGGGCTGGCGCGGCGCGCTTCCGCATCGCCCAGGATGACGAAATGGCGAAGCGCCTCGTAGTTGTCTGCGGGAGCGTCGGCGTAAGTCTCGGCATACCAGCGTGGCCAGAGGAACGCGTTCGGACGTCTGTCTGCCTGTAGGCCGTGGGTCAGGAAATGGCGCAGCAACCCCCCTTGGGGCGCCTCCCCGCCGAGGTCGGCCGCGTAATGTTCAAGGTCCATGTAGGGGCTTGGGTTAGCGAGATCGTAGGTCACCACGTCCATCAGCGTGTCGATCGTGATCGGGGAGCCGAATATGTGCGGGTCCTCGTTGGAGATGAACCTGGGGTCGAGCAGCGGGTGAGGGGCGCGCCGTTCCGCCACGCCTTCCTCGATGAAATGTAGCAATGGATCGAGGCCCGCATCGGCGATCGCGGGGTTCAGCGCGCGGTAATAATGCGGGTCGAGGAACACCGACAGGACCGGGCGGGCCATAACGGGGATGTCGAGGTAGCGGGCCACGGTGCTGAGGTCGGCGCGACCTCCGCCGAGCGCCTGGCGGTAGAGCGCCTCATCCACGAAGGCGGAGCACAGCGCGCGATGCGCGCGCATCAACTCGCCGCTCAAGGCCATGCCGGACCTATGCCGAAATCATGGCGCACGGGCCTCGTCCCGCAGCACGGCCATCCAGCCTTCGACGACCGATGCGAGCGCCATGCTCGGGAGGCGTCCCTCGGCGGCGCCGGCGCGCATGTAGTGGTCGGCGCCGGAGGTGACGTCGGCCTGCGCGATGGCCTGGGCCACATCCTCGTACTTCGCGGTGTAGAATGCCTCGTCCACGGGGGGCGGCGGCCCGAAGCGGCCTTCGAGGAAGCCGACATCGGTGAAGTGGCGCCGCGCGTCGGCGATGTCACCGGTGGCTACGGCTGCGGCCACGTCGGGGTAGGTGGCGAGATAGAATTGCTCAGAGAAAGGTGCCGCGGCGGCGACGCCCTGGATCAGCGCACGCAGCAGCCGGGCATCGATGGCAACCTTGGATTTGCTGTTCAGGCGATCCCGGTTAATGCGGAGGGCCTGAAGCAGCAGGTCGATATGAGGCACATACGCCACGTCCTCCAAGCGATCTCCACCCTTGCTGTTCGTTCCCTATCCATAGCCAACCCCTTGGTTCGCCGCAACGAAGGACTAGGCCCCCGGATACTCGGCGAGGCCGATCGAGATCCGTTCCGCCCCGGTCATGCCATAGGTATCGCGACCCCAGCTCACGCCCTCGCGGATGATCCGGGCGGGAGTACCAGCGGCGACCACGCAAGGCGGCAGCACGCCCTTCACCAGCGAGCGTGCGCCGACGACGGTGCCCATGCCGATCCGTTCGCAGTTCAGCAGCAGCGCGTCCTGGCCGAGCCAGACATGCCGCTCGATCACGGTATCAACGGGTGGGCGCGTGATCCGCAGTCCCGTATTCAAATCGTGCATTGCGTGCATATCGTAGTTACGGATCCACACCCCCGACGAGATCAATGCGTCGTCGCCCACCACAACTCCCTGTCCGTTGCCCTCCACCTCCATATTGCAGCCGACCGCCGAGGCGCCGCGGCCCCAGAACAGGAATTGGTTGTCTGAACGCAGATAGACGTCGGGCAGGGACACATACGCGTTGGCGATG
>JANXXW010000021.1 GCA_025350425.1 Rhodospirillales bacterium | reverse complement strand
CACTTCAACATCTTCATGGTGGGCAGCTTCGTCGCGCTGTACACCTTGCAGATACTCGGCGTGGTCGGCCAGCAAACGATCATGACGGGCCTGCCGCTGGTCGGCGTGCTCGTCGTCGCCTTCGCCACCACCACGCTTTTCACCGGTGCGCTCGGCGTCGGCATCTACCGCTTCCTGCTGCGCCCGCTGCGGGGCGTGAAAGGGCCGGCGGCGATGATCACCACCATTGGTGTCTCTTACATTCTGTTCAACATCGTGCTGCTCAGCTTCGGTGCGGACGGGAAGAACTTCCCGAACCCGCTGCCGCCAATCCAGTGGGCCATCGGCGGCGCGGTGCTCCGCTTGCGCGAAGTCCTGATCTGGGTCATCTCGATTGTGCTGATGGGCAGCCTCACCTACTTCGTGCAGTACACCCGCCTCGGCAAGGCGATGCGCGCCACCGCGCAGGATCCAGAGGCCGCGCTTATGATGGGCGTCGAGGTCGACCGCGTGATCATGACTGCGTTCTTCGTCGGCTCCGCGCTGGCCGGCGCGGGCGGGCTGATCTTCGGCTTGTACTACAACTTCACCAGCTTCATCATCGGCTTCAACGCGGGCCTGCGTGCGTTCACCGCGGCCGTTTTGGGCGGCATCGGCAACGTGCCTGGCGCTATGCTCGGCGGCGTGATCATTGGGTTGATCGAGGCCATCAGCGGCCAGATGATCGCGACCGGCTGGACCGACGTGATCATCTTCTCGATCCTGGTCCTTGTGCTGGTATTCCGACCCTCCGGCCTGCTCGGCCGCGTCGCGCCAAACAAATCGTAGGAGAGCGCCATGGTTGCCGCCGCTACCGCGTTGCTCGCCCGGCCCTTCGCCAACATTCCGCTCGCCCGACGCAAACAGCTCGGACTCTGGCTGTTGACAGCGTTCATCCTCCTGTTTCCGTTCATCCACGATAACGATGCCGATATCGACAGCATGGCCAACGCCAGCGCCTACGCGACATTGGCGCTCGGCCTCAACATCGTGGTCGGCTTCGCTGGCCTGCTCGACCTCGGCTACGCCGCGTTCTTTGCCATCGGCGCTTATTACTACGGCATCTTCACGGCCTTTCAGGTCATGCCTCTGTGGACGCCGTTCTGGAACCCGCTCGCTGTCGTCGGCCTGGTCGAGAAGATCAACCAGGGCGGCCCAGACCTGGTACATTTCACGCTATCGTTCTGGATCGCGTTACCGACCGCAGCCCTCGTCGCCGCATTCTTCGGTGTTATGTTCGGTGCGCCCACGCTGCGCCTGAGAGGCGACTATCTCGCGATCGTGACGCTGGGCTTCGGCGAGATCGTGCCGATCGTCGCGCGCAATATGGACAGTGTGACGAACGGAGCCGCCGGCTTGAATGGCGTTCAGGCGCCACGCTTGTTCGGCCAAAGCTTCGGAGTGAGTGCCACGCCGTACTATTACGTTGGTATGGCGATGGTGGCGCTGCTGATATTCGTCTCCATCCGATTGCGCGACAGCCGTATCGGGCGCGCGTGGATGGCGATCCGGGAGGACGAAATCGCCGCCAGCGCGATGGGCGTGAACCTCATGCGTTTCAAGCTTCTGGCGTTCGCAATCGGCGCCGCCTTCGCCGGTATGACCGGCGTATTCTATGTCGCCAAGCTGCAGACCGCGACGCCGGAGATGTTCGGCTTCCCGGTCTCGACCATGATCCTGGTGATGGTCGTACTCGGCGGCATGGGCAGCGTGTGGGGCGTGGTGCTGGGCGCTACCATCCTGCAACTGTTGCAATCGTGGTTCCTGCAGGACCTGACAAGCTGGATTCACGCGTTGGGCGAACTGACCGGGATCGCCATGCTCGGTCGTGTCGATCTGGTGGAGAGCATCGAGCTGATTTTCGGTATCATCCTAGTGGTGATGATGCTGTTCCGCCGTGAGGGTCTTATCCCGGCCACCCGCAAGACCGCCGCCTTAGACTTTGACGCGCAGCACGCGGTTGTGCGACGGGGCGGATTCACCGGGCTTGAAGCGCTCGGCTCGCAGGACCGCGAGAGCGGCAACGCACTGGAGGTGCGCGGCGTGACGGTGCGTTTCGGCGGTCTCGTCGCACTCAACAAGGTGGATATCACCGTGCCCGCCGGTGGCGTAGTCGCGGTCATTGGTCCCAATGGATCCGGTAAGTCTACACTTTTCAACGTCATAACCGGCCTCACTCCCGCCAATGGCGGCAGCATCAAGTTCCATGGCCGCGAGCTGCTTGGTCTCGCGCCGCATGACATACTGAAAGTCGGCGTCGCCCGGACGTTCCAGAACATCCGTCTGTTCCCCAACCTGACCGTGCTTGAAAACGTGCTGGTTGGCCAGCACGCTCGCCTGCACACCGGCCCATTCGGGGCGGTCATGCGTCTCGCAAATGCCCGTGAGGAGGAAATTCGTGCGCGCGACTGGGCGATGACGATTATCGACCTGTTCGGTAACCGCCTTACGCCACGCGCCAATCAACCTGTGAGCGCATTGTCGTACGCCAACCGACGGCGTGTCGAGATCGCCCGTGCACTCGCCTCCCAACCCAAGATATTGCTGTTGGATGAACCGACCGCTGGCATGAATCCTGCCGAAACGCTAGAGCTTGCCGAACAGATAAAAAGTCTGCACGGCCTGGGCCTTACGATTCTGCTGATCGAGCACAAGCTCGACGTGGTCACGCAACTCGCCGATACCGTCGTGGTGCTCGATCACGGTGACAAGATCACCGAAGGACGGCCTGAGGAGGTCCGCCGCAACGAGGAAGTACTGCGCGCCTACCTCGGTCGTGCGGCAGGGGAGGCGGCCCGTGCAGCAGCCTGACTTCACGACGTTACTCGAATTCAAGGCGGTCAATACGCATTACGGAGACCTCCACGTCCTCAAGAACGTGAACTACACCATCGGCAATGGCGAGATCGTGTCGCTACTCGGCGGCAACGCTTGCGGCAAATCCACCACCATGAAGACGATCATGGGGATTGTGCGCCCGACCACCGGGAGCGTCACGTTCGATGGCCAGGAAATCCAGCGCCTGTCCACCAGCGAGCGCGTGCGTCGTGGCATCGCGCCAGTGCTGGAGGCACGCCGCCTGTTCCCGCGCATGACGGTGTACGAAAACCTTGAAATGGGCGCCTACACGCAAAAGCGCGACGGCCAGTTCGCCGGCGACCTCGACCGTGTCTATGGGCTTTTCCCGCGCGTGAAGGAACGCCGCTCCCAGTTGGCGGGGACATTGTCGGGCGGCGAGCAGCAGATGGTGGCGATTGGCCGCGCGCTGATGGCCCGTCCCCGGCTGATCTGCATGGACGAACCCTCGATGGGCCTGTCGCCGCTGTATGTCGAGCAGGTGTTCGACATCATCCAGGAGATCAACCGGCAAGGCACCACGATTTTCATGGTCGAGCAGAACGCCGCCATGGCGCTGTCCATTGCCCACCGCGCCTATGTGCTGCAAACCGGGCAGGTGGTGCTATCCGGGACGGCCGCCGAGTTGCGGCAGAATCCGGCGATCAAGGAGGCCTATCTCGGCGAGATGCAGGTAGCGGCGGAGTAGCTGTCCTCCGCACTCAGTCTATGGCATTGACGCGCAGGCTCAGGGAGGGCCGCGTCACCATGAGCATCACCCGCCGCTCCAGCCTCGCGCTTCTGGCTGCTGCCGCGTCGGTCCGGCAAGCCGCGGCCGCGGAGACCATCCGGCTCGGGCTTCTGCACACTCTCTCTCCGGCACCGCTCTATATGGCGCAGGAGCTAGGCTACTTCGCTGAAGCCGGCACCAACGTGACTTTCGTATTTTTCGACGCTGCCCAACCGATAGCCGCTGCCGCCGTTGCTGGCGACATCGACGTCGGCATCACGGCCCTGACCGGCGGCTTCTTCAGCCTTGCCGGCAAGGGCGAGTTGAAGGTGATCGGTGGCGGTTTGCATGAGCAGAAGGGCTATGAGGGCACCGCCGTCCTGGTTTCCCGCAAAGCGTTCGATGCCGGACTTACCTCGCTCGACAAACTCCCTGACCACAGCTTCGCCATTACGCAATACGGCTCATCCTTCCACTACATGCTCGGACGGATCGCCCAGACCTCTGGCTTCGACATCAAATCCGTCATCTTGCGCCCTGTGCAGCAGGTGACGAACATGCTGGCCGCGGTGCGTTCCGCACAGGTGGACGCGACCATGGCCGTGGCCTCCCAGGCGCGAGTCCTCGAGGCCAGCGGGGACGCCAAGATCATCGCCTGGGTCGGCGACGTCGTGCCATACCAACTCACCGCGCTGTTCACGACCAACACCATGATCGAGAAACGTGAAGCCGCACTCAGAAAGTTCTGCGCCGGATACCAGCGCGGCGTGGCTGCCTATCGCGATGCGTTCCTTCGTTTCTCCGCTCCAGGCGAGCCGATCTACGACGCCAAGACCGATGCCGCGATCCCATCGATCGAGAAATACGTGTTCACGGGAGACCCCAAGGCCACGGGGAAAATACGCGACGGTGTCGGCTGGTACGACGTTGGCGCCGCCCTCGACGTCGCGGATATCCGCCATCAGATCGCCTGGTTCGAGGAACAGGGTCTGGTCAGGCAGCACATCGATCCCGCTACCATCATCGACACGCGTTTCCTGCCAACGCTGTAGCAGGCGGGCAGGGCGGCGCACGTTTATGCGTTCGTTATACTGGCCGGCGCGAGGCGGATCGAATCTTTAGGCGTCGAAGCCGATGTTCTCCAGCGATGCTTCATCCTGGAGACCGAGATGTTCTTTGTGTTCGTCTTCTTTGCACTCTTCGCGGTGCGTGCTGTGCAAGAGCTTCAAGCGCGTCGGCCAAAACTGGGCACTGCATAAATTATGGGATTGCGAGAAGATTCCATGCTTGTCGGAACGCAAGCTGTCCCGCCGCCGCCCGGCCCACTTTCC
>JANXXW010000013.1 GCA_025350425.1 Rhodospirillales bacterium | reverse complement strand
ACCAGGACGAGGCGATGGCGATGGCCGACCGCCTCGTGGTGATGAAGGACGGCTTCGTGCAGCAGACCGGCACGCAGGAGGATGTCTACGAGCGCCCCGCGACCGCCTTCGTCGCCGGCTTCATCGGCCGCGCGAACCTGCTCCAAGGCAGCCTTGCCGACGGCTCCGTCGTGACGGTTGAAAGCGCCACCCTGCATCTCGCCGGTCGCTACGCCTCATCTGGCCCTTGCACGCTGGCGTTGCGTCCGGAGCGCCTCACGCTGGCATCGCCGGACACGACGGGACCGGGCAGCGTATGCGGCACCGTCGAACTCGGCAGCTACCTCGGCGCCTCCCGCGAGCATCTGGTGCGGATCGGCCCAGACCGGCGCATCCTGGTGCGCGACACCACCGCCAGCCCCGCTCGCGTACGCGATGTCGGGGAAGCCGTCGTGGTGCGCTGGGATATCGGGGCCGAACGCCTGTTCAGTGCCGACGACGCGCCGATGCCGAACGTCATGGCCGGGGTCGGTCAACGCCTGTCCAGCTAACCTCGACCGTCACTACAATTCTTTACATCATGAATAGGAGAGCACGAGATGTCTGAAACTGGATTTCCCCTGACCCGCCGCGCGTTGCTCGCCGGCGCCGCCGCTTCCCCGTTTATCGCAGGCACCGCACGCGCCGAGGATGAGCAGATGGTGATCGCCACCTGGGGCGGTGATTACGCCAATCTATTGCGCGCGAACATCGACGATCCGCTGGTGATCCCGCAGCACATCAAGGTCGTGCAGGACCTCGGCGATGAAGACCCACGCGTGGCCAAGATGTATGCCCAGCGTCGTCTGCCGCGTGGAGCCGACGATGTTGCGTGCCTGCAGGCCGTGCGCGCCTATGAGGTGGAGGCATCAGGCCTGCTGGAGAAACTGGACGTGACCAAGGTGCCGAACATGGCGCACGTCCTGCCAAACCTTCGCACCGACTTCTACGCGCCACATATCTACAGTCCGCAAGTTCTGATCTACAACCCGAACGTTATCAAAGACCCACCGAAGACGTTCACCGATCTGCTCGACCCGAAATACAAAGGCCGTGTCGGCGTGGGCGACGTGAACTACTTCTACATCATGATGGCCGCCGCCCTTGCGACGAGCGGTGATCCCACGCGCGTGAACACAGCAGACGCGCAGGCGCTGGCGATGAAGCTGAACGCCAACGGGCTGCGCCTATATCCTTCCACGGATGCGATTGGTGCCGGCATCAAATCAGGCGAGATCGATGTCGGCATCATGTGGATGGCGCGCGTGGTGATGTGGCAGAATGCGGGGATACCCGTGAAGGCGTCGTTCCAGAACGAAGGATCGGTGCTCTACATGTCCGGCATGGTCGTACCGAAGAACGCACCGAACAAGCCGGCGGCGTATAAATACCTGAACGCCATGCTGGAACCGTCCGCCCAGCGCGGGTTTGCTGAGCACATGGGCTATCTGCCGACGGTCAACGACGCCCCGCTTACCGGCAAAATCGGCGAGCAACTCGCGATGCCCGATCCCGCGCCGAAACTTTTTATGCCGGACTACGGCGTATTGGGGAAGTTGCAGTCTGACACGTCGGAGTGGTGGAAGAAGAACATGCAGCGCGCCTGACATGGCGGCGGCCGTGTCTCGTGAAACTCGGCAGGGTGCGGCCGCCGCGACGTTTTTGGCGCCCGCGACCCTGATCGTGCTGGTGATGCTGATGGCACCGCTACTCCTGCTGCTACGTTTCAGCCTCAATCGCTACGACCGCACGGAGTTGATGATCGAGACGGTAACGGGCGCCAACTACCTGCGCTTCATTTCGGACCCGTTCTACCTCGGCGTGCTTCGTACCACGCTGATCGTGGCGTCGGTCTCGACCATCCTATGCCTATTGCTGGGCGTGCCGCTGGCATATCGGCTGGCGCGAATGCAAAGCCGCTGGAAGACGGTTTGCATGTTGGGCCTCGTGCTGCCGCTATTTATCGGTGGCACGGTCCGCATGGTCGGCTGGATGATCCTGTTCGCGCATGGCGGCGTGATCGATGGCATCACGCGGCTGTTCACCGGGCACGGGATGGAGCTGATGTACACGTCCACCGCCGTCATCGCCGGCATCGTCTCCATCAACCTTCCATTCGTAGTGCTCACCATCCAGAGCACAATGGAGACGATCGATACGAGGTTGGAGGAAGCTGCCGGTAGCCTCGGCGCGCCCCCCGCCCGTATGTTCTGGCGCATCGTATGGCCACTCGCCCTGCCCGGCACGGCGACGGCTGGGATCCTGTGCTTCATCCTGGCGATGAACGCCTACGCCACGCCGTATTTGCTCGGCGGCCCGCGTTTCCAGATGATGGCGCCGCTGCTTTACTGGGAGTTTAGCACCAACAACAACTGGCCCTTCGCATCAGCGATGGCACTGCTTCTGATGACGACCACACTGGTGATGACGGCCTGTGCGAATTTCGTCATTCCGGCGCGGTACCGGCCGTAAGAGTCGTACCCGCAACTATTCCAACGCTATACCCATTGAGCGTGTCTTGCTCTCGGTAGCCTAGCGTTCAAACAGAACCTCGCCGACTTTGCTGCCACACATCGCGCTTACGCGGATAACGAAGCGGTCGATGTTCTCGATACCGCCGGTCACTGTCAGTTCCACCACCCTCTCGCCGGGCTTTCGCCGCGTTCGCCAGTTTGCGTAGGGATAGCTCGAAACGGGCAAGAAGGTGTCCAGGCCGCGGTCACGCGGGAATAGCCTCGTCGCTCCGCTGTTGATAGGTGAGAGTGTGATCCGTTCCATGCAGGCGCGGACCAGCGGTTGCGTATCCAACTCCAACACGTCGTGTTCAAGATCCCGGTAGGGCTTGGCTGAGAGAAGGCGAAGCAGGCGGTCACGCGTGAGCCAAAGAAAGACTCGTTTGTTCAAGATGCGGTACCAGTCGGCAGGCGTGAGTCCGTCCTGCAGACAGCGTCGGAGCCCAGCGTCGTCCATCGGCTTCTGATCCCGTATGACTGCACGGCCAAGACTGGGGCTGTCGATAGCCACACCCTCGGGCCGTCGCTCAGACTCGATGACCGCCCGGGCCATATCTTTGATCCCATGGAGGTCTAGAAGGGAAGACGTACTAAGGAGACCATGGCGCCGGATGGAGGGCCAACTGCCCCTTGCGGCCATATGATAGAGGACTGGGCAGTCACGAACCAATTCGCTGAGTTCATCCGAAGTCACTGAATTCTCCGACCCAGTCTACGTGCCGGGCGTGATGGTCAGGCTGTTGCCCTCGGTCACTGCACCGATGATTGCGGCGTGCGCGTAGCCAGCGTGATGCAGCGCCACGACATATTGCCCGGCCTCGTCTAGCGGCAAGGCGATCAGCAACCCGCCGGCTGTCTGTGGATCAAGCAGCAGAGGGAACAGGGGCAGCAAACGCACCTGCGCCAGATTGGCGACCGCCCCGATGGACCGCTCGTTTTGCGACTGCATCGAGGACACGATCCCGCGTGCGATGGTCTCGCGTGCGCCGTCCAGTATCGGGATGCGATCGAGTTCGATGCACGCGCCGACGCCGCTCGCCTTGATCATCTCCAACAGATGCCCGAGCAATCCAAACCCAGTCACATCCGTCACCGCATGGACGGTAAACCCCACCAGAGCCTCGGCAGCAGCACGGTTCGAGTGCGTCATGTGGCGGATCGCCGCCTGCACCCAGCGGGCTCTCGCCTGACCGCGCATATCGGCCGCGAGCAGCGTGCCGGTGCCGATCGGTTTGGTGAGGATCAGCGCGTCGCCGGGGCACATCCCGGATTTACGGTAGAAACTCCTACGCCCCACGCGCCCTGTGAGCGCGAAGCCGAGTGCCAGTTCGGCGCCCTCGCCGGTGTGGCCACCGACCAGCGCGCACCCGGCATCGGCCAGGATTTCGTTAGCCCCTTGCATCATGGCGGCGAGGTCGGAGGCGAGTTTGTCCTCGGGGCCATGCGGAAGCGTCACGATGGCCAGCGCCGTGCGTGGCTCTGCCCCCATTGCGTATAGGTCGCCGAGGCTGTGGTTGGCCGCGATCATGCCGAAGCGGTAGGGGTCGTCAATCGGCGAGCGGAAGTAGTCCACCGTCTGCACCGACAGATCGGGTCCACCGGTATCCAGCACCGCCGCGTCATCAGGCGCGTCGAACCCGACCAGCACGTCCGCGCGCGCAACGCGGGGCAGCGTGGCGAGCGCCTGGGACAGCACGAGCGCGCCCACCTTGGCCCCGCAACCCCCACAGCGCATGTCATCGGTGTCGCCCGGCATCGGCGGTAGGTGGTTGAAGCGGGCCATGAAGCGGCGGTCGATGCGATCCTTCAGGCGCCATACCCAGTCGCCTTCGAAGGTAATGCCGTTGCGGGTGCCGATCGCGTGCGTGTCCCCGGTCGAGACGAGGTAGAGCGCATCACGTTGCGGGCGGTAGCGGCGCGGCTGCCGGCCACTCAATCGCGCGCGAATGTTGGCAGCCAGCACCGGGCCGGCGCGGACGGCATACACGCCGGAACGCGGGATGGTGCCGGGGTCGAAGCTCACCATGTCGCCGGCGGCAAGGATTTCGGGATGGCCGATGGCGTGCAGCCCGGCGTCAACGCGAAGGAAGCCACCCGAATCCAGCGCGAGGCCGGTTTCGGCCAGCCAGCGCGACGGCGCGGCCTCGGTCGTCCAGAGCACCTCATCTGCCTCGATCCGCTTTTGGTCAGTGAGCGTCACGCCACCTTCGTCCACCGCGAGGACATGGGCGCCGGAGCGGATTTCGATGCCCCGCGCCGCAAACACCGCGCGGAAGCGGGTGCGAAAGGCGGCAGGGAAGCTGGGCAAAATGTCGTTCCCACCTGAGACCAGCGTGAAGCGGAGGTCGCGATCCCCGGCGTCGCGACGCAGCCGGCGCTCGACGGAGAGCAGCAACTCCACGCCCCCTGCCCCACCACCGACCAGCAGCACGTGGCGCGAGGCCCCGGTAAGCACACGGGCACGCAGCGCCTCGAACCTCGTGAGGAACCCGTCGATCGGCTTGACCGGGATCGCGTAGGAGTCGGCACCCACGATGGCAGAGGTGTTCGGTCGGGAGCCGATATCGAGCGAGAGCAAGTCGTACGGCACCGGCGGTCGGTCACAGCACAGCACCAGCCGGCGGGCAATATCGAGCCCGATCGCCTCGTCCTGATAAAGCCGCCCACCCGCACGCCGCGTCAGTGGGCCAGTGTCGATGTGGATATCGTCGAAGCCATAATGCCCGGCGACGAACCCGGGCAACATGCCCGAGTACGGCGTGTCTACCTCACGAATGATGAGCGTGAGGCGAACGCCCGCGACGGGCAGCATGGCGAAGGAACGCAGGACCGCGACGTGGGCGTGGCCCGCGCCGACCAGCACCACATCGCGGAGGGTCGGTCGGGACTTCAGCCGACCGTGACGGTGATCGTCGCGGGTGTCTCGGTCGCCATCAGGATAAGCAGGCCGTTATCCTTGCCCCATTTCTCGAATTCGA
>JANXXW010000592.1 GCA_025350425.1 Rhodospirillales bacterium | reverse complement strand
GGCAAGCCCGCCGTGACCTTGCGAATCCGCTGGATACGCGAGAGCGTGAACTCCCTTCTTCCCGTGGCCCAACTTGGCGGCAATCTGGTTGGCATACGTTTATTGATGCAGCGCGGGATATCCGGCGCGCTGGCCGGCGCGGGCACCACGCTCGACCTCACGATCGAGGCGATGACACAATTCCTGTTTACCATCGCTGGCATTGCCGCCATTGGCGCGATTGGTCTCGATGATGGCCGAACCCTTGGTGATTGGGCGGCGTGGCTCGATGGCGGCCTTGCCCTCATGGCGGTCGGCCTGATCGGCTTTGTCGCGGCCCAACGCGCCGGCCTCATGCGGCTCGTCGAGTATCTGGCCCTGGCCATTGGCCGCTTCTTTCCCAGCATTTCGGTGGAGGGCGTGCGTGGGCTGCACGCCGAACTCATGCGGCTGCAACAGAATCGCGGCGCGTTGCTGCGCGCCACCTGTCTGCACCTGTGTGCCTGGAGCCTTGGCGTGGCCGAGACCTGGCTGGCACTCGTCGCCATGGGTGTCGAAACATCGCTCGCCGAGGCGCTGGTGATCGAGAGTCTCGGCATGGCCGTCCGCAGCGCGGGCTTCGCCATACCGGGCGCGCTGGGCGTTCAGGAAGGCGGCTTCATTCTCGTCTGTGGGCTGTTCGGCATTCCCGCCGACGATGCGATCGCGCTCTCGATGCTGAAGCGCGTCCGTGAACTGGTCGTCGGCGTGCCGGGCCTTATCGTGTGGCAATGGGGCGAGGGGCGCCGCCTGTGGGCGCGGGGATAGGCCGGGCTCGATCGTCTTGTTGTGGCCGTCGAGAGGCCGGGTTACGGTTGGCGATGACACGATGCATCGTCGGCCCGGCAGCCCTGCTTCTTGCCTGTTTCGCGGTCCCGCTCCCGGTGAGGGCCGCCATGGTGCCTCCAACCGATATCGCCGACGTGGTTGAGAAATTATTACCCACGGTCGTCAATATCTCGACCGAGACGGCGCTGACAACGGATGCACCTGGCGCCCCGCGTCGCCGAGAAACCCTCGGGTCTGGCTTCATCATCGGCAGTTCCGGCCTCATCCTAACTTGCGCCCACGTCATCGAGGGATCGTATGCCATCACGGTGACGTTGCAGGACCAGACGGAATTGCGCGCGACGTTGCTGGCCGGCTCCAAAATCGCCGATGTGGCCGTGTTGAAGATTACCGCGAGCAAGCCCCTGCCGACCGTCAAGCTGGGGGACAGCGACGACGTGCGGGTGGGCCAGCCGGTTTTCGTCATCGGCAATCCCGGCGGACTCGGCGGATCGGTCACCGCCGGCATCGTCAGCGCGGTCAATCGCAACATCTCGGTTTCGTCGTACGACGACTACATCCAAACGGACGCCGCGATAAACCACGGCAATTCCGGTGGGCCGATGTTCAACCTCGCGGGTGAGGTTATCGGCATGAACGCCACCATCTACTCGCCCAGTAACACCAGTGGATCGATCGGGCTGGGCTTCGCGATCCCGGCCAACAACCTCAAATTCACGTCCGCCTCATTGATCCAGTATGGCCGGATCAACAGCGGTTATTTTGGCCTTGATTTGCAGCAGATGACCGGCGATGTCGCCGCGAGCTTTGGCCGCCCCGACATGGCGGGCGCCATCGTGACCTCCATTGCGGCCTCCAGCGCCGCCGCCACCGCCGGGTTCGAGGTCGGTGACGTGCTGTTGCGTATTGGCACACACACCCTCTCCGACCCCCGCGCGGCTATGCGCGCCATCGCCGAGACCGAACCCGGAACCTCGACGGAAGTGCAGCTTTGGCGCGACCATAAACTGCAAACTTTGACGATTCGCGCCCAGGACCCGCCGGCTGGACAGGAAGCCAAGAACGCCGAACTTGTCGTCCCCGCGCCTGAGGCGAAGATCAATGCACCAGACCTTGGGATGAAGCTGGCGGCGCTGACCGACTATATCCGGGGCGAGCAGAAGCTGCGTCAGAACCAGACCGGCGTTCTCGTCACCGAAATCGTTCCGTTCAACGTGGCCGACGATCGTGGGATAAAGGCTGGCGAAGTGCTGTTGCGGGCAGACACGGAGAAGCTATCCTCGCCCGCCGATGTCACCGACTATTTCGACCGACTCCGCGCGGCGAAGGCGCCGTTCGCTACGCTGCTGGTCCAAGGCCAGCGTGGCCGTCGCTGGGTGGCGTTGCCGCTGGTCGGGGCGCCGTAGAACGCCGCCTCGGGTCACTCCACCGTCACTGACTTTGCCAGGTTGCGCGGCTGGTCTACGTCCGTGCCTTTCAGCACCGCCACCTGATACGCCACCATCTGCACCGCGATCGCATACAGGATCGGCGCCACGAACGGGTCCACGCGCGGCAGCGTCACGGTCTCGACCGCGATGCTGCGCAGCTTGGCGGCGCCCTCGTTGTCACTGAACACGATCAGTTGAGCGCCCCGTGCGGCTGCCTCCTGCAGGTTGCTCGCGGTTTTTTCGAACAGCGGCCCGCTCGGCGCGATGGCCACCACCGGCACGTCGCGGTCGATCAGCGCGATCGGCCCATGCTTCATTTCGCCGGCGGCGTAGGCCTCGGCATGGATGTAGCAGATCTCCTTCAGCTTCAGTGCGCCCTCCAGGGCGATGGCAAAGCAAGTGCCGCGCCCGAGATACAGCACGTCGCGCGCCACCATCAGCCGCTCGGCCACGCGCTGCAGGTTGGCCACATCCTCCAGTACCAGGGCCGCCGCCGCCGGGACCTGCAACAGCGCGGCCGTCAGCGCCATTTCGCGCGCGGCGCTCAGCGTTCCGCGTACTCGCCCGATGCCGATCGCTAGGCACGCCAGCACCGTCAACTGCGCGGTGAACGCCTTGGTGGAGGCGACCGCGACCTCTGGCCCGGCAACCGTTCGCAGCACCGCGTCGCTTTCGCGCGCCATAGTGCTCTCGGCGACATTGACCACCGACAACACCGGCGTGCCGGCGCCGCGCAGGTATTTCAATGCCGCCAGCGTGTCTGCGGTCTCGCCGGATTGTGACACCAGCACGCCCAGTGTGCCCCGCGCCATGGGCGGTGCGCGATAGCGGAACTCGCTGGCGACGTCGATGTCGGCCGGGATGCGCGCCACCTCCTCGATCCATCCGCGCCCCGCCAGCGCCGCATAGTAGGCGCCCCCGCAGCCGATCAGGCTCACGCGCTCGATCGCCGCCGGGTCCATCGCCAAGCCGGGCAGCATCACCGCCCGCGTCGCCGGGTTGATCATGCGGTGCAGCGTGTCGCCGATCACGGCGGGATGCTCGTGCAGTTCCTTTTCCATGAAATGCCGGTAGCCGGCCTTGCCCACGCCCGCCCCGGACACCGACGAAAGCTGCACCTCGCGCGAAACCTCGATGCCGTCGGCATCGAAGAACGTGGCGCCATCGCGCGTCACCACGGTCCAATCACCATCGCGCAGATAGGCCACCCGCCGCGTCAGCGGCGCCAATGCCAGCGCATCCGAGCCGAGGAACATCTCCTGGTCGCCATAGCCCACTGCCAACGGCGCCCCGAACTGCGCTCCGATCATCAACTCCGGGTAGCCTGCGAACACCATCGCGAGAGCGTAGGCCCCTTGCAGGCGTGCGAACGTGGCTCCGGCGGCCTCGATCGGGGCCATGCCGCGCCGCAGGTGGAGATCGACCAGTTGGGCCACCGTCTCGGTGTCGGTCTCGCTGGTGAACTCCTGGCCCTCGGCTTCAAGCTCGGCCCTAAGTTCTGCGTGGTTCTCGATGATGCCGTTATGGACGATCGAGACGCGCGCCGTGCCATGCGGATGCGCGTTGCTTTCGGTCGGCGCCCCGTGGGTCGCCCATCGCGTGTGTCCGATCCCGGTCGAGCCTGCCAGCGGCGCCTTCTCCAGCGCGGCCGTGAGGTTGGTTAGCTTCCCCTCGGCCCGCCGCCGCTCGATATGGCCATTCACCAGCGTGGCGATCCCGGCGCTGTCGTAGCCGCGATACTCCAGCCGTCGCAGC
>JANXXW010000509.1 GCA_025350425.1 Rhodospirillales bacterium | reverse complement strand
TCAGCCTGCGCGTCCGCAACGTGCACATCAAAAATGGCATGATCACCACACGCCTTCCGGCACGCACGAACGTGGTGGGAATCCAGTCGCTCGACCTGCTGCATCTCACCGATGACGGCCCGCTCGATCTCAACTCGGTTCTGGTCTACTCGGACAACCAACCCTTCAAGCTGCGCATTTCGGCACAGCCAACGGCGGGCCTTGACGGGCCATGGACCGCGCAACTGAAGTTCGCCGCGTTCGACACGACAGCCTCGGCGACCGGCACGGTGAATCTGGCCGGCGACTATGACCTGCGGGTCAATGCAAAGGCAGGCGCACTGGAGAAGCTGAACGCCCTGCTGCCGGACATGCGGCTTCCAGCACTGCATGAAGCGATCCTGTCCACGCAGCTCACCAGTGGCCCGGTGCCGGGCGACCTTCCGATGGTGGGCGAAACGCGGCTTCAATTCGCCGATGCCGACCTCGATAGCCGCGTGCCGGGCCTGACGCTGGGCACGACCGAAATAGCGTGGCCCGCAGCCGGCGGCATGGCAAAACTGGCCAGCGCAGGTCGTCTCGTGGGCCAGCCATTCACGGTCGGCGGCACCTTCCTTGTGCCGCTGCACCCCGATGGGCGCGTGAAGATGCCGATCGACCTCAAGGCTCAATTCGCGCCGGGCGGAGGCAACAAGGCGGCAGCAAGCATCGGCAGCCTTGGCCTGAAGGGCGAACTGACGCTCGACACCCTGCAATTCGGCGGGCTGGATGCTGCGGCGGAGTTGCGCGCCCCCGCACTGGCCGCGTTCCGCCCCATGCTGGCGCGCTCGCTTCCGGCGCTGACGGATGTGCGGTTCGACGGACGGGTGGTGGTTCCGGCCAAAGCCGGAACACTGCGTTTCACGGGCGCACGTCTCGTGACCCATGAGGGCGATATCGCTGGCGACGGGACCATCGGCAGCGGCACCGGCCTGGTTCTCAATGCCAGGCTGCACGCCAGCCGGCTCGATCTCGATACGATGCTGGAGGCGTTTGGGGTGGATTTGGCAGCCGCCCCATCGTCCAGCGCCACCACTGGCCCAATGATATCGACTATGCCGCTGCCGTGGTCGGCCTTGCGCGGCCAGAGCATCAACCTGTCAGGCGACGTCGATGCACTGACGGTCCAGAATCAGGTCT
Source organism: Rhodospirillales bacterium (assembly GCA_025350425.1). Lineage (GTDB taxonomy): Bacteria > Pseudomonadota > Alphaproteobacteria > Acetobacterales > Acetobacteraceae > JANXTF01. Next base: position 1,154 of record JANXXW010000509.1, on the reverse strand, counting down.
GGCACAAGGTGGAACTGGCGTTTCGGCTCAAGGAGGGGCGGATGCAGTTTGGCCCGGTGAAGCTGGCATTGCCGGGCGGGCCGCTCGAAATGTCCCTGATGGCGGATGCCTCGGCCAGTTCCGTGCCGGTCAGTCCCGTGCCGGTCAGCTTGGCGTTGCACGCACCGGGTTTTCCACTGGCCCTCCTCGCCCGCTATGCCAACTTGCCAGGCCAGATCAGCGGGACTGCGCAGATCGATGCCAAGCTGCGCGGCACAGGCCAGAGCGCGCACGACCTCGCGGCCTCGCTCGACGGTCCATTCTCCCTGACGGTGGTGGGCGGGCAACTCAGCAACGCGGCTTTGGTCAAGCTGACATCCGCTTCGCTGGATGCGCTGAGCATCAAGGTACCGAGCCAGGGTGAGACCGAGATCCGCTGCCTCGGCCTTGCCGGGTCGTTCAGCAAGGGGGTCGGCCGGTTCCGGACCGTGGCCCTTGAGACAACCTACCTTCAGCTCGACGGGGCGGGTGAAGTCGATCTCGGCAAGGAAACGCTGGCGCTCAAGCTGCACCCGTTGGCACAGATCTCGGGCTCCGCCGTGTCGGTGCCGGTGCTGGTTGAGGGGCCATTCCGCGCGCTTCGGGCACGGCTCGAGGGAGACAGCTTCGACAAGCTCGGGCTGCTGATCGATTCCTGGTTTGGCAGCGATCGCCCGAACACGTGCGCCGACGCCGGACTTGTGCCGGCGCGCGCTCCCGCACGTTGAAATCCAACCCTCGTGTCCAGCCCTATGGAGTTTGGTTGGCGCCTACGCCGGACGTAAGGACTTCAGATAGTCGACGACAGCTTGCGCGTCGCTGTGGCTGAATCGGAACGGTGGCATAGGCGGACGTGGCCGCGAGCCGTCGGCCCGATGGTTCGTTTCCAGGAAGGCCACGAGTGCGGCTTCGGTATAGTTTGGCGGCATGCCGGCCAGCGGCGGCGTGACTTCGGCCCAGTCCGGCACTGGATGCTTGGGAAGCACACCGATCGGGGCACCACCGAGCCACTCGGAGCGGATGAACTGGCCCGTTTGGTCACGCGGGGAATGGCAGTCACCACACATGCCCACGCGTTCCACCAGGTATTCGCCGCGTTGCAGCGATTCTCGGTCAGCAGCGGCGGCCATCGTTGG
>JANXXW010000489.1 GCA_025350425.1 Rhodospirillales bacterium | reverse complement strand
CTGGTCGGCAGCCGGAATGCCTCCTCCAATGGCCGGGCGATGGCCGAGAACCTTGCGGCCGAACTAGCGGGCGGGGGAACCAGCGTCGTCTCGGGCCTCGCGCGGGGCATCGATAGCGCGGCACATAAGGGCGCATTGTCCGCCGGGATCACCATCGCCTGCGTGGCCGGCGGCCTCGATGTCGTCTATCCCCCGGAGAATGCCAACCTCCAGGCGCGCATCGCCGAAACTGGTGCCGTCGTCTCCGAGATGCCGCTGGGCACGACGCCCCTGGCCCGCCACTTCCCGCGCCGCAACCGCGTGATCGCCGGTCTTTCGCTCGGCGTGGTTGTGATCGAGGCGGCGCCCCGCTCCGGCAGCCTCATCACCGCCCGTCTCGCGCAGGAGTATCACCGCGAACTGTTCGCCGTGCTCGGCTCGCCGATGGACCCGCGCTGCCGGGGGAGCAACGACCTGCTGCGCCAGGGCGCACATCTGACCGAAACCGCCGCCGACGTGTTGGCCAACCTGCCCGATCACCCGCTCCGTGAAGGCATCGCCCGTGACCCGATGTTCGCCCGCGACACTCTGCCCGACGGCCTGCGTGAACCCGAAATCGCGTGGGACGAGGTCGCCGTCATGCCGGTCGCAGAACAGGAAAGTACCCGCCAAGCGCTGTTGACGTTGCTGGGTCCCGCGCCGGCCTCGGTTGACGTTCTGATCCGTCACTGCCAGTTGTCAGCCGCTGCGGCGGCATCGGCCTTGTTAGACCTCGAAATCGCTGGACGCCTGGAACGGCTACCGGGTAACCGCGTGGCTCTGCTCGCCCAACCAGGCTGAACGCCCGAACCTTGCGTTTTAGGATCACATGACGGACGTCGTCGTCGTAGAATCGCCTGCCAAGGCCAAGACCATAAACAAATACCTTGGCGATGGATTTACTGTCCTTGCCAGTTTTGGCCACGTGCGCGACCTGCCGCCCAAGGATGGCAGCGTCCGGCCGGACCAGAATTTCGAGATGGATTGGGCGGCCGACGAGCGGGGCGCGCGTCAGATCGCAGCGATCGCCAAAGCCCTCAAGGGGGCGAAAACGCTCTATTTGGCAACCGACCCCGATCGCGAGGGAGAGGCGATCAGTTGGCATGTGCGTGCGATGCTGGATGAAAAGAAACTGCTCGGCGGCCTGATCGTACGCCGGATCACGTTCAACGAGATCACCCGCAACGCCGTCCAATACGCGATGAAGCACCCGCGTGACCTGGATATGCCGTTGATCGAGGCCTACCTCGCACGCCGGGCGCTCGACTACCTCGTGGGTTTCACTCTTTCGCCGGTGCTGTGGCGCAAACTGCCCGGCAGCCGCAGCGCCGGGCGCGTCCAGTCCGTGGCGCTGCGCCTGATCTGCGAGCGTGAGGCCGAAATCGAGGCGTTCCGTCCGCGCGAGTATTGGAGCGTGGAGGGCCATTTCACCACCCCCGCCGGCGCCCCGTTTACCGCCCGCCTCACGCATCTCGACGGCAAGCGGCTCGATCAGTTCGACCTGAACAACACCGAATTGGCGCATCGCGCGAAGTCGCTGGTCGAGGGTGACGACTACGCCGTGTCCTCGGTCGAGCGTCGCCGCGTCAAGCGCAACCCGCCGGCGCCGTTCACCACCTCAACATTGCAGCAGGAAAGCTCCCGCAAGCTCGGTTTCGGCGCGCAACAGACGATGCGGCTGGCCCAGGGCCTGTATGAGGGCGTGGATATCGGTGGCGAGACCGTCGGCCTGATCACCTATATGCGAACCGACGGCGTGCAGATGGCGCGCGAGGCGGTCGGCGAGATCCGCGAGCACGTAAACCAAGCCTACGGTGCCAAATACCTGCCCGTGGCCCCCCGCGAATACGTCAGCAAAGCCAAGAACGCGCAGGAAGCGCACGAGGCGATCCGTCCGACCGGCGTGGAACGCACGCTCGAGAACGTTGCGCAATATCTGAACTCGGACCAGCGCCGCCTATACGAGCTTATCTGGAAGCGCGCCGTGGCGTCGCAGATGCAATCCGCCGAACTGGACCAGGTGAGCGTGGAGCTTGCCGATCCCACCAAGCCGAACGGCCCGAAGCTGCGTGCGACCGGCTCGATCCTGGCGTTCGACGGCTACCTCAAGCTGTATCGCGAGGATCTCGACGACACCGAGGACAAGGCGAGCGGCGAGGAGGACAACAAGATGCTGCCGCCGATGACGGAGCGCGATCCGCTGAAGCGGGGGGCGATCAGCGCCGACCAGCACTTCACCCAGCCGGCGCCGCGCTTTTCCGAGGCCAGCCTGGTGAAGAAGATGGAGGAACTGGGCATCGGCCGCCCGTCCACCTACGCCTCGATCCTGACGGTGCTGCAAGACCGAAACTACGTGAAGCTGGATAAACGCCGCTTCATGCCGGAAGACCGTGGCCGGCTGGTGACGGCGTTCCTGACAAGTTTCTTCGAACGCTACGTTGATCCGGACTTCACCGCCGGGCTGGAAAACCAGCTGGACGCGATCTCGGACGGCAAGGCCGAATGGCGCGACGTGATGCGCGCTTTCTGGATCGATTTCTCGCGCGCTATCGACTCGACCAAGGAGCTCAAGATCAGCGACGTCATCGACGCGCTGGACCGTGATCTCGGCGAGCATTTCTTCCCACCGCGCGACGATGGCACGGACCCGCGTGGCTGCCCGTCCTGCCAGAAGGGCCGGCTCGGGCTGAAGCTGGGGCGGCACGGCAGCTTCATCGGCTGCTCCAACTACCCCGGTTGCCAATATACGCGCCGGCTCGCCATCGAAGGTAGCGACGAGGCGGGCGACACGTTGAAGGAGGGGATGCGCGTGCTCGGCCACCATCCCGACACTGGCGAGGATGTATCGGTTCGGCGTGGGCCGTATGGGCTGTACGCGCAGCAAGGCGAGCAGATCAAGGACAGCAAGACCCGGCCGCGCCGAACCTCGCTGCCCAAGGGTATGGACGGCGACACCCTGACGCTGGAGATGGCGCTCGGCCTGTTGTCGCTGCCGCGCATCGTCGGCATCCATCCCGAGGCCAAGGAGCCGATCGAGGCCGGGATCGGGCGGTTCGGACCGTATGTGAAGATGGGCGGCGTGTTCGCGTCGCTCGACAAGGACGACGAGGTGCTGGCCGTAGGCCTCAATCGCGCGGTCGATGTGCTCGCCAAAAAACTGGCAAGCGTGCGCACCCTCGGGTCACATCCGGCGGACAAGGAGCCGGTTCTGATCCGCAAGGGGCGGTTCGGACCATATGCGCAGCATGGCAACCGGGTCGCCAACCTCGCCCGCGACATGATCATGGAAGAAATCACGCTAGAAGACGCGGTGGCTTTGCTGGCAGAGAAGGGCAAGGTGCTGAAAGCCAAGGGCAAGCCGGCGCGAGGCGGCAAGAAGGCGGCACCCGTAGCAAAAGCTACCGTGGCAAAAACTCCGGCGGCAAAAGCTTCGGCGGCGAAGTCGCCAGCAGCCAAGGCACCAGCAGCCAAGGCCGCTCCGAAAAAGAAACCAGCGACCCGCAGGGCCGTAAAGAAGAAGGCGCCCGCGATTCGCAAGGCGAAGCAGGCGTAAGACATCGATGTCGAAAAAGCAGCCGGTTAGCCTTCCCTCCCGCGACGATATTAAGCAGTTCATCCGCGCCGCCCCCGGTCGCGTCGGCAAACGCGAAGTCGCGCGCCATTTCGGCCTTGGGCCGGAGCATCAGATCGCCCTCAAGGGCTTGCTGAAAAGTCTCGGCGGCAGCGGCGAAGTGGCGCCCGCGGGGCATAAGCGCTTCACCGCCGCAGGCCGGCTGCCGGACGCGACCATCGTGCGGATCACCGGCACGGACCCGGACGGCGACGCTGTCGGGCGCCCGGTCGAGTGGGAGGGCCAAGGCCCGTCGCCGCTGGTGATGATGCATCCCGAACCGCGCGGCACCCCAGCACTGGCTCCGGGCGAGAGAGTGCTGGCAAAATTGCGCCCGATCGGCACCGGCCGCTTCGAGGGCCGCACCCTCAAGCGTCTGACGGACGCGCCGGGCCGCGTGCTCGGCGTGTTCACCCCCGGCACGTATGGCGGCCGCATCCAACCGACCGACCGGCGTTCCAAGGCTGAATGGACCGTGCCGCCCGGTGAGGAAGGCGGTGCCGAGGCCGGCGAATTCGTGCTGGCCGAACCGCTGCCGACCGCCAGCACGTATGGTCTCAAGCCCGCCCGCGTGACCGAACGGCTCGGTCGCGTTGGCGAGGCCAAATCGGTCAGCCTCGTGGTGCTTCACACCCACGATATCCCGCAGGTGTTTCCCGAGGAGGCCATCGCCGAGGCCGAGAAGGCCCGCGCCGTCACCGTGCGTGGGCGCACCGACCTCCGCGACCTCCCGCTCGTCACCATCGATGGCGAGGACGCGCGCGATTTCGATGACGCGGTATTCGCAGAACCGGACGGCGCGGGATTTCGCCTGATCGTCGCCATCGCCGATGTCGCACACTACGTCCGGCCAGGTTCGGCGCTGGACCGGGAGGCTCGCAAGCGCGGCAACTCCTGTTACTTCCCTGACCGGGTGGTGCCGATGCTGCCCGAGGCGCTGTCCAACGGCTGGTGCAGCCTCAAGCCGCTTGAGCCGCGCGGTTGCCTGTTCGTGGAAATGCGCGTGGATTCCAGCGGCCGCAAGCAGGCCCACAGCTTCGGCCGGGGCCTGATGCGGAGCGCCGCGCGCCTCACCTACGAGCAGGTGCAGGCCGCGCATGACTCAGGTGAAGATCTCGGCCTGCCCATCGCGCCACTTTATGCTGCGTTCAGCGCCCTGCTGGGCGCCCGCGTCGCGCGCGGCACGCTCGACCTCGATCTGCCCGAGCGGAAGGTGGTGCTGGACGAGCAGGGCCACGTCGCCTCCATCGCCCCGCGCCCCCGGCTCGACAGCCACCGCCTCATCGAAGAGTTCATGGTGCTGGCGAACGTTTGTGCGGCCGAGGAACTCGAGCGGCTGCACCAGCCCTGCGTCTACCGCGTTCACGCACCGCCCTCCGAGGAGAAGCTGGAGAACCTGCGGACGTTCCTGCACGGGCTTGGCATCACGCTACCGCCCGGCGACCAGATCCACCCCCGCGACCTCGACCGCATCCTGAGCCGCGTGTCCGGTACCGAGGAGGCACCGTTGGTGAACGATGTGGTGCTGCGAAGCCAGTCCCAGGCCGCCTATAACCCAGAGAACATTGGTCATTTCGGCTTGGCCTTGCCGCGCTACGCCCACTTCACCAGCCCGATCCGGCGCTACGCAGACCTTCAAGTGCATCGCGCCATGATCCGGGGGCTGAAGCTCGGCATGGGCGCGCTGACCGAGGGAGAAGCGGCGGGGCTGGCCGACACGGCCGAGCATATCACCGCCACCGAACGCCGGGCCGCGTTGGCCGAGCGTGACGCGATCGACCGCTATCTGGCGGCTTATATGGCCGACAAGGTGGGCGCGACCTTCACCGCCCGCGTCTCCGGGGTCACTCGTTTCGGTTTGTTTGTAACGGTCGAGGGAAGCGGGGCCAGTGGACTGTTGCCGATGTCTTCGTTGCCCGATGATTTCTACGTGCACGACGAGGCGACCCATAGCCTGACCGGACGGCGCAGCCACCGCAGCTTCCACCTGGCGCAGGAGTTGGAAGTGCGCCTGGCCGAAGCCAATGCCATCACCGGAAGCCTGATGTTCGCCCTGGCTGCAGAACGTGGGGCAACAGAGCGTGGGGCTGCAGAGCGGGGAGCTGGAGAGCGGGGAGCTGGAGAGCGTGGGGCCGGGAAAAACGGCGTCCGTGCAGGCGCGTCCTCGCGACGGCGGTGAGATTTCCTCGGCTTCTGCTGATCCTTTTGCCCTGGGGCATGCTGCTGGTTTACTGGCCCGACCGGGCAGCGAGGGCCGACCCGTTCGCGCCGGGTCAGGCCCTTGACGGCGCGCTGCTCGCCGATGTCGCCTCGAGCGCACTGGCGTTCATCGCACCAAACACAATCGAAGCCGTGCCGCTCTCCCAGTTAACGCTTTGGGGACTACGCGGCCTCAACACGCTCGATCCCACGGTCCTGGTCCAATCGGGCGGTGGCACCACGAGGTTGTTCGTCGCGGAGCGGCCTATCCTGGCGCTCGACGCGCCTCCTGAAAGCGATGCCCGCGCATGGGGCGAACTCGCCGCGCGTTTAATCCAGGCGGCGTGGAACGGCTCCGAGGTGTTGCGGCGCGTCGGAGCACAGAGAATCGTCGTGGGGTTCTTCGATGAGATGTTCAGCCATCTCGATCCTTATTCCCGCTATGTCCCACCGCGCGAGGCAACGGCGGAACGCAACGACCGGCGCGGCCGTGTCGAAGTCGGGCTGGCCGTGGCAGTCCGCGACGGCGCCCCCATCGTCGTCCGGGTCGTCGCGGATGGCCCAGCCGCCAATGCCGGGCTGCGGGTGGGCGAGCAACTGCTGTCGATCGGCGGCCAGGACCTGGAGGGTGCCGACATCGACGGCATCAATGGCCTGCTCGCGGGTGAGGAGGGCAGTGTGGTCGATATCGAGGTGCTGAGCCGCAACGGACGCACGCGCAGGATCACGTTGGCCCGCGAGTTGGTGGTGCCGAACACCGTCACGGCCAGCCGCATCGGCGTGCTGCTGCTGCTGCGGGTCTCCAGCTTCAACCGTGACACAGGCGCGATGCTGGCGCGCGAACTTGCCAGCGCGGTGACCGGCCCGCATCCGCCACGCGGCATCGTACTCGACCTGAGGGGCAATCGCGGCGGCCTGTTGCGACAGGCGGCAGCCGCGGCATCGACCCTGCTGTCGAGCGGCACGGTCGTGCGCACCATTGGGCGGGGCGACGGTGCCAACCACGATTACGCCGTCGATGGCCAGGACCTCGCGGCCGGCCGGCCGGTCGTGGTGCTGGTGGACGGGCAGACCGCGAGCGCCGCCGAAATCCTGGCTGCGGCACTGGCCGACCAGGGCCGCGCCGTCGTGGTCGGCAGCGCCACGTTCGGCAAGGGCCTG
>JANXXW010000424.1 GCA_025350425.1 Rhodospirillales bacterium | reverse complement strand
CACCATCGCAGTGGCAGCGCCGGCGGTGCTGAACGCGATCTTCGCGGCGACCGGCAAGCGCATCCGTTCGTTGCCGATCAAGGATCAGGATCTGCGGAAGGCCTGAGAAGGGTGCGTGGCGTTGTTCTCGCGGCACTTTTGCTGCTGCCGCCGCCCGGTGCGACCAACTGCTCCGGGTGCCATGCGGCGGGTTCAGGCAATGTCGCGATCAATGGTCGCGACGCGGGGGAGCTTGCGGGGTTGATGAACTCATACCGGTCGGGGGCGCTGGCCTCGACCGCGATGGGACGGTTGATGAAGGGGCTTTTACCCGCCGACATCGACGCCATTGCGGCTTGGGTTTCGGTGCAGAAATGAGCGGTGCGCCCGCAAGCGGAGGCGGGGTCGGCCGGCGGGTCCTGCTCGCCGGAGCGTTGCTGGCGATGCCGTTCGTGGCCCGCGCCCAGGGTTCCGCCCGCGTGGTGGTGGTCGGTGGTGGGTTCGGCGGCGCCACGCTGGCTCGCGCATTGCGGACCGCCGATCCCACGATCGCGGTTACGCTGGTCGAGGCGAACGCTACATACACTTCGTGCCCGTACAGCAATGAAGTAATTGCGGGATTGCGCGACCTAGCGGCGCAACGTTTCGGCTACGCGGGAATAGCGGCTGCGGGGGTGAGGGTGATCCAGGGCACCGCGACCGGCGTGGACCCGACCGCGCGCCGGGTTACTCTCGCCGATGGCACCGCGCTGGAATATGACCGGCTGGTGTTGTCGCCCGGGGTGGACATGGCGTTCGGGGCGCTGCCTGGCTACGATGAGGCCGCTGCCGAGATCATGCCACATGCATGGAAGGCGGGGGCGCAGACCGATCTGCTCCGGCGGCAGTTGGAGGCGATGGAGGATGGCGGGGTGGTGGTCATCTCGGCCCCGGCCAACCCATACCGGTGCCCGCCCGGGCCGTACGAACGTGCCAGCCTCATCGCGTATTACCTGAAGACGAGAAAGCCGAAATCCAAGCTGCTGCTGCTGGACGCCAAAGACGCGTTCTCGAAGCAGAAACTGTTCGAGGGCGGCTGGGCCGCGCTGTATCCGGGAATACTGGAGCGGGTGTCGCAGTCCGATGGCGGCACCGTGACGCGGGTAAATGCCGCGACGCGCAGTTTCGTCACCGATTTCGATACGCACAAAGCTGCCGTGGGCAACGTCATCCCACCGCAGCGCGCCGGGCGGATCGCTGTGGTGGCCGGCGTGGCCGATCGGACCGGATGGTGCCCGATCGATCCAGCGAGTTTCGAGTCGCGTCTAGTGCCGGGCATCCATGTGATCGGTGATGCGGCCATCGCGGGTGCCATGCCGAAATCTGCGTTCGCCGCCAACGCGCAGGCCAAAATATGCGCGTGGGCTTTGGCGCGCTTGCTGACGGATGCGACGCCGGCCGAGCCGTTGCTGATGAACACGTGCTACAGCCTGCTGGCACCCGGCGATGGTATTTCGGTTGCAGGCGTGTATCGTCCGAAAAATGGCGTACTGACCGATGTCGAGGGTGCCGGCGGTACCAGCCCACTCAACGCGCCGCCCGAGTTCCGCGCCCAGGAGGCCCGTGAAGCCGATGCCTGGTTCCAGACGATCACGGCCGAAACTTTCGGTTGAGGTGCTCGCCGTGATGGCGCTCCTGTTGGGTGGAGCGGGAGATATCCTAGCACCCTACGAAGTTGTGGGAGACACCATTGCGACCCCGCTGGACGGCATGGTCGGGGATGCGGTTCGGGGCAGGGCGATCGTGGTGGCGCGGCAGGTCAGTACCTGCCTGCTGTGCCATGCGGGGCCGTTCCCTGAGGCTGGGTTTCAGGGTGATATCGGCCCATCGCTCACGGATGTTGGTGACAGGCTGTCGCGGGGACAGATACGGTTGCGCGTCGTGAACGCGGCGGTGGTGAACCCGGAGACGGTCATGCCCAGCTTCTACCGAACCGCCGGACTGGTCCGGGTCGGCCGCCAGTGGGAGGGTCGCCCGTTGCTGGACGCCCAGCAAATTGAGGACGTGGTGGCGTTTCTGGCCATTTCGCGCGCGCCATGATGCTGCTGCCGCGCCGGAGAATAATGATGATTGGGGCCAGTGGGTTGCTACTGGCTGGGCTGGCCCCCGCGCGGGCTACCGAGGATCAGGTGGCGGTCCTGATCGAAAAGCTTGTAGGCGCGGCGAAGCCCACGCCGGGGCGCGTGAAGCTCGATCTGCCGCTACTGGTGGAGAACGGCAACGCCGTGGCGATGACGGTGGGTGTGGACGGCGAGGACGGTGTACGGAGCTTGCATGTCTTTGCCGAGCGCAATCCGCTGCCGAACGTGGCGAACTTCACGTTCGGCCCGCGATCCGGCCATCCCCGCGTGTCCACCCGCATCCGGCTGGCGACCTCGCAGACGGTGATCGCGATTGCCGTGATGACCGATGGCAGTTGCTGGAGCGACAGCGTGGATTTGCTGGTGACCCTCGCGGCCTGCATCGAATAGGCGTAAAAAGCATGTCCCGCGTACTCATAAACGTGCCGAAATCGTGCAAGAAAGGCGATATTCTCGACGTGAAAGTGCTGATTTCGCACCCGATGGAAAGCGGTCAGCGGCGTGACGAGCAGGGCCAGATCATTCCGCGCAAGATCATCAACAAATTCACCTGCGCGTGGGACGGGGAGGAGGTGTTTTCCGCCGATCTGTTTCCGGCCATCGCGGCCAATCCGTTCCTGTCATTCTCGGCTTTGGCGGTAGCAAGCGGCACGCTCAGTATGACCTGGGTGGACGATGACGGCCATACGCAGACCGAACTGGTGGCCATCACCGTCGTATGATGCGCTGGGTGGCCCTGTTCCTGTGCCTCGCGGCCCAGACCCAGGCCGCCCCACACTCGGGCTATGCCGATGCCAGTGCGCCGGTGCGGGCGATGCAGGATGACGATACCGCCAACCCCGGCTTCCTGTGGGTGCAGCAGGGCGAGGGCATCTGGTCTGATGCCGGCGTGCCAACCGGGCATAGCTGCGCCAGTTGCCACGGAGCGGCCACGGGAATGCGCGGGGTTTCCGCCCGTTATCCCGAATACGACGCCAAACTTGGCCATCCCCTCACGCTGGAACAGCGCATCGAGCAATGCCACACCGAGCGGCAGGGCGCCGCTCCTTTCGCGCACGAGAGCGACGAACTGCTTGCCATCACCGCCTTCGTCGGCGTGCAATCCCGCGGGATGGGCGTCACGGTGGACGCCAGCGGCCCGGCCGCGCCTTTCTTTGACCGGGGGAAGGAGCTGTTCACCACCCGGATGGGCCTGCTCAACCTTTCATGCGCGGAATGCCATGACGGGCTCGCCGGGCATCACTTGGCTGGGGCGACCATCCCGCAGGGCCAGCCGAACGGTTATCCGCTGTATCGCCTGGAGTGGCAGGCGCTCGGTTCCCTGGTACGTCGCATCCGCAACTGTCTGACCGGCGTGCGCGCGGAACCATTCACGGATGACTCAACCGATCTCGTGGCGCTCCAATTCTATCTCGGAGCACGTGCCGATGGCCTCAAGGTGGAAACGCCCGCCGTCCGGCCCTGACGAACGCTACTCGCGCCCGAGCACCTTGTCGTTCAGGAATCCCGCGACTTTCCCGCTCGCGAACTCGGCAGTTACCGCCGCTGGATTGTAGCCGTCCCGTACCCATTCCGCGAAGCCAGCATGGGCCGCCGCCTCGCGCCCGTATGCGATGAGCACGACATCGAGCACCCCGGTGCGTGAGCCACGCAAATGGCCGAAGCGCCATGACAGTTGCCCGAGCGCGTCCATCACGGAGCCGCCGTTCAGCAGCAGGAACACGCCCGCCGCGAAACCGGCCCGGTCGGCGCCCGACTTGCAGTGCAGCAGCGCGGGTTCGGCCGCTGCCCGCAACGCGGCGATCAATTCCAGCAGAAGCTCGCGCGGCGGAGCCCGGCCGCTTTGCATCGGCACGTCGATGAAGTTCAGGTGCAGCCGATGGGCAGCCTCGCGAGACAGCGCGTCGGAGCCGTTGGCGCAGGCGCCGCGCAGATTGATCAGCGTGCGCAGGCCGAGGCCACGCGTGAGCCGCGCCAGCCTGCCGGGCGTCGGGTGGTTGCAGCGATACAGCCGGCCAGGCGTGACG
>JANXXW010000418.1 GCA_025350425.1 Rhodospirillales bacterium | reverse complement strand
ATGACGGTGCCATGGACCGGCTTCCCGTTATCCGATCTCGTCAACATGGCGGAACCGCTCGGTTCGGCGAAATACATCGTGTTCACGACGATCGACGACAAGAAGAACATGCCCGGCCTGCACAAGGCCTATTATCCTTGGCCCTACGTGGACGGATTGACCATCCAGGAAGCGATGAACGAGCTTTCGTTCATGACAATCGGGATGTACGGCAAGACTGCGCCGCCGCAGAACGGTGCACCCATCCGGCTCACGACGCCGTGGAAATACGGTTTCAAGCAGGTAAAGGCCATCGTTCAGATAGACTTCACGGATCAGCGCCCGGTCTCATTCTGGCAAAAGCTGGCGTCCGACGAGTATGGGTTCTGGGCCAACATCAACCCGGCCGTCCCGCATCCGCGCTGGAGCCAGGCGACCGAATCTTTGCTCGGGTCGCAGGAAGTGGTGCCCACTAAGATTTGGAACGGCTATGGTGAGTTCGTGGCATCCATGTACGACGACAAGAAAACTGAGAAATTGTTCGCGTGACCGCTCGACGCGAAATAGCGGTTCGAGTAGTGGCAGTGATCGCGGCAGCATGCCTCGTCGCCGCCTTCACAGTGGCGTTGCTGTTCCCCGCGGCGATGAGCCTTGGGGAACTGGTAACCACAATTGATGATCGTGGGCTGGCCGCGATCCAGGCTTTCGCCCGGACCCGACTGCCGGACTGGACCTGGAGCCGTCTGACGCTGCCGTTGTTGACGCGCCCGGCTTGGCTGTTGCCGATGGCTCTGGGCGTCGTTGCGGTTGGTGTGGTGGTGAGCTTGCGGTCTCATCAAAACGCTCCACGACCGCGCCGTCGCCGAGGCTGATGTAACTAACAACTTTGCTATAACTTCAATAGGTTGCGCGCGATACCGATCACCCGACGAGCCTCGTCCCATAATTCATATTGGTCGAATTGATCGAAGGGGGCCCAAACCGCGTCGGTCACGTCGCTTCCGGCAATGGGCGTTCCACTGATCCAGCGAGCGGCAAAGTCTATAATTGTGTAATGATACCTCACTCGGCCGTCGGCATCGCGCTCGATGCTGTCTACGTTGGCCGCCAGCAACAGCGGCCCGACCTCCAACCCGGCCTCCTCCAACAACTCCCGGCGCGCGGCAGTCTCAGCAGTCTCGCCAAGCTCCTGCGCGCCACCCGGTAGGCTCCATGACCCGGCGTTTGGCGCCTTGCCGCGCCGGACAAGAAGTACCGCATCGGGCCGCAGCACCGCGACCCCAATGCCGACGATCGGACGCGGCGGATACATCCGGCTCACTTGAGCGGCGCCGAAGGTGGTGACGGCTCGGTGGCCTTGAGCGCGTCCAGCGTCGGCAGGAATGCCGCTTCCTTCCAGGCGCCAATCTGATAAGCCCAGCCATGCACGCGGTTCTCCAACGCGTCGGCAGCGCCCCGGGACGCGTCAGTTCCCGTCGCCGTGAATTGCGCCCAGATTTCCGGGTCGTCGCCGCTTGCTACCTTGAACAGCGAGACCGAGATCGTCTCGCCGTCGGTGGTGGTGAACAGCGCGGAGCCGATCCGATCGCCCGGCTCCTGTGCGGCCGGCTTCACATCCAGCAGCGTCAGGGTCTCGAGCGCGCGCGCAACATCGTCGACCTTGTATTCGTCGAGCTTGGGATGGTCCGCCGGGCTGATCAGCACGAATGCGTCACCCTGGCGGGCGAACACCAGAAGCTGGTCGCCCTGCGTAACGGTCACGTTGGCGATTTTCGTGTGGTCAATGTTGGCGATGTCGCGGTCGATCCATTGCTGCGGATCGGCATCCACTTCGAGCCGTCCCTCCGCCAGCCAGGACTGCGCCTCGCCGGGACGGCGGACATAGACCGTCTCCGGAATATTGCCGCCGGCAGAGGCCGTCTGGGTTCGAACACGGCGATGGCCCACCACCAACTCGGCCACATCGGCGCCAGATTCGTCGATAACACGGAGCTGGCTGCCGGTGGCGGCGGCCCCGTTCGGGTCTTCCACGCCGAGCCGGGCATATTCCGCCGGGTCTGACGTGCGCGGCTCAGTCAGGCGAAGCTCCGTGAGACCGGTCAGGAGTTCGTGCAGCTTGTTCTGCTGGATGGGATAGCCGCCTTTGGCCGGTAAGCCCCACACATCCCCTGCCAGCGCGAGGCGCAAGGTCTTGCCCTGGTGATCGATATCGACCGCCTTGACGCCCTGTAGCCGTGCGGCAAGGCCGGGGAAGGCGAGCGAACCACTGACCCCTGCATTCCGGTCGTCGCCCTGGTCTGAGCTGAGAAACCAACCGGCCCCCAGGGCCAGCGCACCCAGCCCGGCGAGCGCCATCGCGATACCTGCTCTCATGACGGTCTCTCAGCCCCGTGCCAGGGCGCGGCGGCGGCGTCTGGCAAGACCAAGCGCCACGGCCAGGATCGTGAGGATGGCAGGCACCAGCACGATGTCGAACAGCCGCAGCCGGGTTTCCAGCGTACCGATATCGCGACGCAGTTCGAGCTGCACGCCCCGCAGCTTGCGGCGGGTATCGCCGACATCATGCGTCAGGCCGTCAATCGCCGCGCGCTGTTCCGTGCTGACGACCGCCCGGGCGCCATCGCGGCCGGTTCGTAAATCGGTGAGCTGCTTTTGCACTTCGTCCAGATGCGACTGCAACGACTTCTCGGTCTGCCGGTAGGTGGCCTCCGCGCGAAGCTGCATGTTTTCCACTCGCTCGAACGGCCGCAACGAGGTGCCCCGGCTCCGCAGGCCGATCAGCGCGTCGCCACCGGCGAGCGTGCCGACGAGATTGGCCACGAACGGGCCGTTGTCGCTGAACGGCGTCGCCTGCGACTCGCCGAAGAAATCTGCCACGCGCACCCAGTAACGGTCCGCCAGGATGTCCGAATCGGCCACCACGACGAGGTTGGCTGGCGTGTCCGTGTGCGCCCTGTAATCGGGAAAGCCGGGCGGGTGGGTTTGTCCGGCCGGCAGGTCAGGCGGGGCCGAGAACGCCGATTTTAACGATCCGCGCACTCGCGCCGCGATCACGCGGGGGCCGCCCTCGGGCTTGAAACCGTTCAGGATCTTCGCTGGGTCCGGCGCATCGCGGACGGCACTCACGGGCAGCGTGCCGGATTGTGCCGAACTCATGAGCAATGGCGTGAAGTCGATCTCTGCGCCGGGGGCCTTGGACAGGAACCCGGACGAGGCGACCGTCACCTGCTGCAAATCCGCCGTCGCCGGATCGTCGTGGCTGATGCCGTCCCGGATGTTGAACCAAGCCACGTAATCGACCGGCTGCGCGCGGTCGCCGTTGGCGCGTACTCGCCACGCCCCGGTGAGATCGCCGACCACGCGGGCCGGGTCGAAGTCGATACCCCAGGCGTCGAACAGCCGCTTGAGGTCGCTCGATGTGTCGGTCGGCGGCTGGCCGGTGGGGTTCGGGATCGCCGCTTCCGCCTCGCTATCGGGATCGACCATGGCCATCAAGCGCCCGCCACGCATCACGAACTGGTCGATGGCGTAAAGTGCTGGCTCC
>JANXXW010000366.1 GCA_025350425.1 Rhodospirillales bacterium | reverse complement strand
CGCGGCGGCGGGCGAGTTGATCGGGGCTGCGGCGTCCGACATGGCGATCATCGGCTCCGTCAGCCACGGGCTCGCGACCGCCGGGCGTGCGCTGCCATTGGCGGCGGGGCATCGGGTGCTGCGGGTGGCGGGCGAGCAATCCTCCAACTGCCTGGAATGGGCGCGGCTGGCGGAGGCGCGCGGCGGGGAGCTCGATATCGTGCCGACGCCCGGGGATGGCGATTGGACGCGGGCGGTGATCGAACGCATCGGGCTGGCGGGCGCGCCACCGGTTGATATTGCGGCGCTGACGCCGTGCCATTGGACCGACGGGTCGTTGATCGACCTCGGACGGATTGCGCCGGTGTTGCGGGCGCATGGCGCGGCGCTGGTGGTGGATGCGACGCAGGCGGCGGGCGCGGTGCCGATCGACGTTGGGGTGTTACGGCCGGATTTCCTGGCGTTCCCGACGTATAAATGGGTGCTCGGCTCCTACAATCTGGCGTTCCTGTATGCGGCGCCCTGCTGGCAGGGGAGCGAGCCGTTGGAGCGCAACGGGTTCAACTGCGTGGCCGACGATGCGTGCCTGCGGGTTGGGTTCGCGGCGGGGGCTGGGCGATACGACATGGGCGAGCGGAATAATCCCGTGGCGTTGCCGATGGCGGAGGCTGGGCTGGCGTTGGTGACGGGATGGGGCGTGCCGGCGGTGGAAGCGCGGCTGCGGATGTTGACGGATGCATTGGCGGAGGTGGCGACGGAGCTTGGCATTGCGGTGCGGCCTCGGGCGTTGCGGGCAGCGAATATCCTAGGGTTGCGGTTACCGGGTGGGATGCGGGCGGACACGCTGGACGGGATGATGGCGTTGGGGGTGCATGTGAGCGACCGGCAGGGCGTGATGCGGGTCAGTCCGCATGTTTATAACGACGAGGGGGATGTGGCGCGGTTTGCGGCGGCTTTGGGGAAGGTTTTGGGGTGAGCGGTGGGGGGGCTTTGTTGGTTTTCAGCGGTTTTTGCAGCAAGAGGCAAGCGGCCAAGATTGGCCAACTACCAAATCCCTGACCGAGTGACTCCTTGGCTATTGCGCGATGCGGCGCGGGTTTAATTCAAGGTTGGTGAACGATGGAGGTTCATCATGCTGATCCTATTGAGGGCGGACCTGGACGCGACCGAACTTCGATCTGCTGTGCGTCGCAGCAAGGATGCTTGGCAGGCCCGCCGCTGCTCGCTTCGGCTGCGATCTATGCCAATGGTTATGGGATGGGTTCAGCGTGGTCATCGACAAGCATACGCTGAGCCGCAAGTTGTGAAAGATCGGCTATCGCCGAGCTTTCGGCCCGCCCGCGCCATCACTCCCAGACCGAAGGGGCGGTGGCGCATTTTACAAAAACTTCCTCATCGTTGTTGCAACAGACCCTGCGGGCGTGAGCCGCCTTCGTCGCCGGACTCTTCCAGGTTGCCCCCTGACACGGCTGCCACCAGTCACTCAGCACAACTCGCTGCACAGTTTGCAACAGAACCAAAATTTGAACCCAAAGTGCCTCGGTCTTTCGACCGATTCCGTCTGATGCTCCTATGGCGAACTCCGACCCCAAAATATCAAGCACCGCGTTTATTTCAGCTTATATCGCCCGCAGCTCAATCGGGAGCGTCTGCCTGATTAAGCGTCCTAGTTCCTGCGTGGGCTCGATTTTCTGAGGTGAATAAGCTGGCTGCAGGACACAGATGCAGCGTATCATTCTGAACCATGGCGCATGATCCAGAATGATAGCAGCGTGTCCAGTCGTAAGTCTGGCTAAATACCCCACTCCTAATATGAAATTCCGCTACGACACTGACGCAGCAAACCACTTCTGGAGCGCGTCGCTTTCATGGCAGACGGTCTTCCATGCTGGGAATGGCTGCAAGCGGATATGAATGCACCCGCGGACTTATCGGAGAGCGATACAGCAATTGCCTTGTTGCTGCGACCGACGCGGTTGTGGAGCGTGGTTGAAATCCTAAGAGATTTCGATTGTGTCCCGAAATTACCGGGCATCTATGCGTGGTATTTTGACGACATACCGCCGGGCGTACCAACAGCTGAATGCCATACAAGCGTCGAGAACAAAATGCTGCTCTATGTCGGTATTGCACCAAAAAAGGTATCGCCAGCGGTGATACCCAGTACACGGACTCTCCGCGACCGGCTTCGTAATCATCTAACCGGCAATGCCGAGGGCTCAACACTGCGGCTTAGCCTCGGCTGTTTGCTCGCAGATCAGCTTGAGATATGCCTCCAACGTGTTGGCAGCGGAAAGAGCCATACTTTCACAAACCCGGGTGAGATTATGCTCGACAACTGGTTAGCTGCGCATGCTCATGTCGCTCTCGCTGCGGTCGAGCGGCCTTGGGAAGTTGAGGCAAAAATGTTGTCTATACATTCGTTGCCGCTCAATCTGAGCGGAAATGGATCGCATTCGTTTGCGGCTGATCTGAAGCGAATTCGCGCAGTTGCTAGATGCAAAGCGGCGACGTTACCCGTGGTAGCTGATAGTGGCGGGCCGCGCCGACTGATTGGAAACCAAATTGCGCCATTGCTCGATATTGGCTGCAGGTCACCACATTATACCAAATCCCGGACCGAGTGACTTCTTGGCTATTGCGCGACGCGGTGCGGGTCTCTTTCAAGGTTGGTGAACGATGGAGGTTCATCATGCCGAGCCCATTGGGGGCCGACCTGGACGCGATCGAACTTTGATCTGCTGCGCGTTGCAGCAAGGCAATGGGCCTGCATTTGGCCGAGATTGCCGATACCGTGGCGCCAGGAGCACAGGCCGCGCTGCTGGTGGATCAAGCCGGGTGGCATCTGGCGCACTACCTCGTCGTGCCACCGAACATCACCCCGGTACCGCCGCCGCCCAAGTGCCCGGAGCTGAACCCGGTCGAGAACGTCTTGCAATTCATGCGCGACGACTGGCTCTCCAACTCCGTCTTCACTTCCTACAACGACATCGTCGATTACTGCTGCCACGCATGGAACAAGCTCGACGATCAGCCTTGGAAAATCATGTCTCTCGGAATGCGAGAGTGGGCGCACGAATTCTGATTAACGATCCTAGTTATTAACAGCAGTATAGAGCTTTCTGATAACGCTATCCTTACCAAGTTTACTCCAATCTAACCCTAACCTGTTGAGTAAACTCGGTGAGTAATCATAAACATCTTTCTCTGATATATTATACCATATAGGTATAATCACAGACGACTTTTCTAAATTTTCTCTTGTAAACACAGTATCAAATTCGATCCTAGTCCATCCGTCATTGGAGAAAAAGTTCTTACTCAGGATTAATATGCACTTTTTTGTCTCTTTAAGACCTCTTTCTATGGATTCTCTAAGATGATCCCCAGCTTTCAAACTGAACTCATCATACCAGACGGGACACATTAACTTAGTTAACCCGATAGCAACAGGATGAGCGATTTCAATCTTATCTCTAGAATCGTGAGATATAAAAGCTAGCGGCCTCTCGATGGACATCTTTTTCATAACGTAATTTCTGCTGCGCAAAGTGACATGAAAAGAATTCAATTTCGCATATTCGTTTAACAAATCTAATTCATCACCATTCAAATCTGTTTCCATATATATGTATATCCTGTTAGAAAATACAGAATTTTCTGTACCTAAAATTCCTAAATTAACATCACCAGGAAGACTTGAAACTATTATTACGTGCTTAGACGTCTCAATAACGCTAGGAGTAATTTGAATTAGACTATAGCAAACTTTAAGCATGTTAGTAAATTGTGGTACGTAGTAAGCAACAAACTTCGAATTGGAATTAATCTCTACGCCAACGTTAGACTCAATCTTAAAAACTGGGTCAGCACTAGAAATTTCTAACTCCGATGGTTGTCCAAGAGCATTTGGAAAGTCTAACTTGAAATATTCATAGAGAGTTGCCACCGGTCACCCACAAATAATATTGTCCTATTCTTATGTCCCAATAAGATAATTACGTCAACTTCACAATCTCCAGATAAACTTTGCCGTTGTTTGGAGCAAAAATATCAAAATGCGCTGCAACCCGCGATCGTTACCAACCCGACCGACTCCTGCATAAACCGCGTCCGGTACTCCGTCCGGATCGCGTCCAGCCTCGCTGCCGCGCCCGTGTCGGTCGCGATCACCACCACCATCGAGGGTTCGCGCGTGATCTCTCCCGTGGTGCGCCGCCATTGGCCGTAGCCGTCCAGCACCGTCAGGCCGGCGGGAAAGCGGGGCGTGACGGTGCGGGCCAGGAAGTCGCGCCAGGCGATGTCGTCGATGGGCTGGCCATTGGGCATGGTGCGGCCGAAGTAGAGTTGCGCCAGCATTCCGGGTTCCCCTACGGGGCAGCGAGGCGCGGCGCATCCGGCCAGGGCGCAGGCGAGCAGGCAGGCCGCGAGGCGGGTCATGCCTCGCAGCGGG
>JANXXW010000337.1 GCA_025350425.1 Rhodospirillales bacterium | reverse complement strand
CACCATCTGTGCGCCCATGTTCTCGAACTTCTCAGCGAGCTCGATTTCCTTGGCGACGGTTACGCCGTCCTTGGTGATCCGAGGAGCGCCATAGCTCTTGTCGATGACGACGTTGCGGCCCTTTGGCCCCAGCGTTACCTTCACGGCGTCGGCGAGAATATCCACGCCGCGCAACATGCGGCTCCGTGCGTCGTCGCCGAAGCGTACGTCTTTAGCTGCCATGTGTTTGTCTTTCTACGTTTTCGGATCAGGCGGCTTTGGCCAGCGCCGGGGCGCCTTCGATCACGCCCATGAGGTCGCTTTCCTTCATGATCAGCAGCTCCTCGCCATCGAGCTTTACCTCGGTGCCGGACCACTTGCCGAACAGCACGCGGTCGCCGGCTTTGACGTCGAGTGCAACGATCAGGCCCTGCTCGTTACGGGCGCCGGGACCGGCGGCGATGATCTCGCCTTCCATCGGCTTTTCCTTGACGGTGTCGGGGATGATGATGCCCCCGGCGGACTTCTCGAGCGGCGTGATGCGACGGACCACGACGCGGTCATGCAGCGGACGGAATTTCATGCATTCTCTCCAGTTCGGGCCTATAATACTGCCCGTGGGCGCCTGTTAGCACTCAATCTCTCTGAGTGCCAAGCAAACTTCGATCGGGGTGTAGCCAAATGCGTATCTCCATACGCAACACAGCCATGGCTCCCGTGTGGGCCGCCCAGTTGCTCACCGGCGCCAAATCATTCGGGGACAACCCAATCCTCGGCAGCCCCGCGCTGAATGTGCATGGGCTGCATGTCGGGCGGCTCCGCTTGGCCCATGGCCTTGCCTCGCGGCGCCGGGCCACGCTCGCGCCGCGCCTGTCCGCCGAACACCGCGCCGCGTTCGACCGCGACGGCTTCGTCGAGATACGGGATTTCCTGCCGCCTGAGCATTTCCGCGCCCTTCGCGACCAAGCCCGCGCCTGTCGCGGCCCCGCGCGCGAGATTTTGCAAGGGGACACCATCACCCGTCGCATCGCCCTGGACCCCGCGACGCTGACCCGTATCCCCGCCGCTGCCGCGCTGCTCGACATGAGCGGCTGGCGCAACCTCGTGCGCTACGTCGGCAGCTACGACGCGGAGCCAGTCACTTACATCCAGACTGTATTGAGCAAGGTGCATCCCGGACCTGCGGACCCGCAAACCGCCCTGCACGCTGACACCTTTCACCCCTCGGTAAAGGCGTGGCTGTTCCTTACCGACGTCGCAGAGGATGCCGGCCCGTTCGTTTATGTCCCCGGCTCGCACTGCCTCACCCCCGGCCGGCTGGAATGGGAGCGGCAGACCAGCATCGGAGCCGCCACCGCCGAAGACCGGCTCACCCGGCGCGGCTCTTTCCGCGTCCCCGACTCGGCGCTGGCCGAGCTTGGCCTACCGCCGCCGCGCACCTTCGCAGTTCCCGCTAACACGTTAATCGTCGCCGACACTTTCGGTTTCCACGCCCGTGGTCCGAGCCGAGTACCCTCTATGCGGGTCGAGGTATGGGCCTATGGCCGCCGCAACCCCTTCCTGCCCTGGATCGGGCTCGACCTCTGGAGCATCGACGCCATCGGCCGCCGCCGCGCGCCCGCGATGTGGTGCCTGAGCGACTGGCTCGACACATGGAAGATAAGGCGTCAGACATGGCATGCCCGCGCCGACGTCTCGGCCTTCGATGGCGCCGGCGAAGTCACGTTGCCCATATCCGGCTGAACGCAGGCGGCCTTCAGACAAGTCGGCATCCCACCAGACAGCCCCAGTTCCATCATTGCGAGACGTGGCTTCGTCTCACGGCAAGCTGGGAGAACGACTCGGTGACACCGTGCATCGCCGCGTCGCCAAAGTGGCTCCCCGCATTGCGAAAGCTCCTCGCAACGATGACGTTCAGCGAGCGAGTACCCTGTTGCATGTCTCGTGACCATGCGTTTATGTTCACTTTACGTTCTCAGAACACGTGTTGTTCACTTGCCTCACTAATCCATATTATGTGTTTCGTGTGTCAGAACTGACTATATATGGTTATGTGCCCTCTCTGGGCTTTGGTAGGATGAGGCGATGAAGATGGCTGATCTAGGCGACTCCGCAGTGCTTGACGTTGTCCAGATGCAAGGGCGCCACCAGGTTCGTGTGAACCGGGCGCGCGATAAGCTGCTGACCGATTTCGGCCGCGCCACGCTCGACGACCGCTACCTCCTGCCCGGCGAGAGCTACCAGGACCTGTTCGCCCGCGTCGCCAGCTTCTACGGCGACGACCAGGGCCATGCCCAGCGCATCTACGACTATATCAGTCAGCTCTGGTTCATGCCCGCGACCCCCATATTGTCCAACGGCGGCACAACGCGTGGCCTGCCGATCTCGTGCTTCCTGAACGAGGCCTCGGATAGCCTGGACGGCATCGTCGACCTCTGGAATGAAAACGTGTGGCTGGCGTCCAAGGGCGGCGGCATCGGCAGCTACTGGGGCAACCTCCGCTCGATCGGCGAGAAGGTCGGCCTCAACGGCAAGACCTCGGGCGTCATTCCCTTCATCCGCGTGATGGACAGCCTGACGCTGGCTATCAGCCAGGGCAGCCTGCGGCGCGGCTCGGCGGCGGTATATCTCCCGGTGTCGCACCCCGAGATCGAGGAATTCATCGAGATCCGGCGCCCGACCGGCGGCGACCCGAATCGCAAGGCGCCCAACCTGCACCACGGCATCCTGATCCCCGACGCGTTCATGCGCGCGGTCGAGGCCGACGAGGAATGGGCGCTGTGCTCGCCCAAGGAGCACACCGTGATCCGCCGCATCGGCGCCCGTGCGCTGTGGGTCCGCATCCTGACCGCGCGGATCGAGACCGGCGAGCCGTATCTGATCTTCAGCGACCACGTGAACCGCGCCCTGCCCGAGCACCACAAACTCGCGGGACTTGAGGTCAAGACTTCCAACCTATGCAGCGAGATCACGCTGCCGACCGGCCTCGACCATCTCGGCAACCAGCGTACCGCGGTGTGCTGCCTGTCGTCGGTCAACGTCGAGACCTGGATGGAGTGGAAGGACCATCCGCTCTTTATCGAAGACATCATGCGTTTCCTAGACAACGTTCTGCAGGACTTCATCGATCGCGCGCCGGCGGGCATGGAGCGCGCCCGCTACGCCGCCATGCGCGAACGCTCCGTCGGTCTCGGGGTCATGGGGTTCCACAGCTTCCTGCAATCGCAGATGGTGCCGTTCGAGAGCGTGATCGCAAAGGTATGGAACAAGCGCATGTTCTCGTATCTCCGCATCCAGGCGGACGCCGCGAGCCGGTTGCTGGCCGAGGAGCGCGGCGCATGTCCCGATGCTGCCGATTTCGGCATCATGGAGCGGTTCTCCAACAAGATGGCGATCGCGCCAACCGCCTCGATTTCGGTAATCGCCGGCAACTCCTCGCCCGGCATAGAGCCGATTTCCGCCAACGTGTTCCTGCAAAAAACCCTCGCAGGCAGCTTCACCGTGCGCAATCGCCACCTCAAGCAACTGCTGGAGGAGAGGGGGAAGGACAACGAGGAAATCTGGTCCTCCATCACGCTCAACAAGGGCAGCGTCATTCATCTCGACTTCCTCACCGAGAACGAGCGCGACGTGTTTAAGACCGCGTTCGAACTCGACCAGCGCTGGATCATCGAGCACGCTGCCGACCGCACGCCGTTTGTGTGTCAGAGCCAGTCGGTCAACATCTTCGTGCCCGCAAACGTCAACAAGCGCGACCTCCACGCCTATCACTACATGGCCTGGAAACGTGGCGTGAAATCGTTGTATTATTGCCGCAGCCTGTCGATTCAACGCGCCGATACCGTTAGCGAGAAGGCGGTCCGTCCCGTCGAGTTCATGATGGCCGAAGACATGTCGGTTCCCGCAGTGGCGCTCACGGCGGGCAGCAACAATTACGAGGAGTGTCTCGCCTGTCAGTAAAAATCGAACTTCCCACCGACCGCATGCTCGCCTGGATCGAGGGTGCGGTTGGCTGGATGGTGTTCAACAACCCGGATCGCCGCAACGCCGTCAGCCAGGAGATGTGGGCGGCGATCCCCATCATCCTCGATCGCTTTGAGGCAGATCCCACCGTGCGCGTGGTCGTGCTGCGCGGCGCCGGTGGACGCGCGTTCGTCTCCGGCGCCGACATCTCCCAGTTCGAGGAGAAGCGCGCTTCCGCTGAGGCCGTGGCGCTTTACGACGCGATTTCCGACGATGCCACCAAGCGGCTGGAAACTTGCCCGAAACCTACCATCGCCATGATCGACGGCTGGTGCATTGGCGGCGGCGTCGGTATCGCCGTGTCGTGCGATCTCCGCATCGCCTCCGACACGTCGCGCTTCGGCGTTCCCGCCGCGCGGTTGGGCCTTGGCTACGGCATGGACGGAGTCGCCAAGCTGATGGCGCTGGTCGGCCCCAGCCACACCAGGGAAATCTTCTACACCGCGCGCCACTTCACCGCCGCCGAGGCGCTCGGCATGGGACTGGTGAACCGCGTGCTGCCCGCCGCCGAACTGGAAGCCTACGTCGCGGCCTATTGCGAAACCATCGCCGCCAACGCCCCGATGACCATGCACGCGCTGAAGGTTACGGTCGAGGAACTCAATCGCGGCTCCGCCCAAACCGAGCGTGCCCGCGCGGACAGCCTGGTACGCGGCTGCTTCGAAAGCGAGGACTACATCGAGGGCCGCCGCGCCTTCATGGAAAAGCGTAGTCCCGTGTTCAAGGGAAGATGAGCGCCTATTGCCGCACGGCCCCCGGCCACCCCGTCCACGCCCAGTACCATGACACCGAATACGGCTTCCCACAGACTGACGAGACGATTTTGTTTGAGCGCCTGTGTCTCGAGATCATGCAGGCCGGCCTATCCTGGGAACTCATCCTCAAGCGCCGTCCCGGCATGCAACGCGCCTTCGCAGGCTTCGACGTGGACGCCGTCGCCGCCATGGAGGAGGCGCCATTGCTCGCCGACCCCGCCATCATCCGCAACCGCCTCAAGGTCGCCGCCATCATCGAGAACGCCCGCCGCGTGCGTGCTTTGCGCGCCACCGCCGGCGGTTTCTCCGCCTGGCTCGACGCGCACAACCCGCGCGACAAGCCAGCCTGGATCAAGCTTTTCAAGGCGAATTTCCTGTTCACCGGCGGTGAGATCGTGGGGGAGTTTCTGATGAGCCTCGGCTATCTGCCGGGAGCGCACGCGGCGGATTGCCCGGTGAGCGCGCAATTGGCGGAGCTTCGACCGCCGTGGCAATGCGTATAGCTGCGGGGGCGTCCAGATCGCTCATGTCGATGGAACTAGCAGGCTGCCGGCGGGCGAGAAACTGCGAATGGATCTCTTTCCAGCACGCCCGTTCCGTCCGCGAGCCACATCCCATCATGGTTGCGATGATGAATACCAACGATCTCCGACCAGACTCCCTTCAGACCCAAGCCGGCTTGGACATCAGCCCGGCGAAATGCCCGGTTCTGGGTATGGAAATCTGGCTCGCCGACGATGGCAAAGTGTGGGGGTAGACCTTAACCTCGGGCAAATATCCGCGTCCGCCCACAATATATGCAGACTAAAGCAGGTGGATAAGGTGCATTCATCGTAACCAAATCGCGTTGTTGGTTACTTGGTAAAAACCAACCGGCCCCGCATCCGACCGTTCCACCCCGCCAAATTCCCCAAAGCCGGGTCCATTTTCTGCCCAACCTTCCCCAAGAATTCGAGGAACACGAACAACACCAGATCCGCGAAGCTATACCGCTCCCCGCAAACCCAAATCTTCCCCGCCATCTCCCCATCCAGCCAAACCAACCATTCCCGCCCAATCGCCTTCAAATCCTCGGATGCCTGCGGGATGCACCGCACCCGGTTCTCGAAGAACGTCAGCCCCTCGCCATACCGATACCCGTTCAACATCGGCTCCAGGATGTTGAGGTCGAT
>JANXXW010000237.1 GCA_025350425.1 Rhodospirillales bacterium | reverse complement strand
CCCAGGCCGATGGGATCGTGGTGTTGACTGGGGGTGCCGAGCGGATCGAGACCGCCCTGCACCTGCTCGCCGAGGGGCACGGCCGCGTGCTACTGATTTCGGGCGTGAACCGCGCTGCGGAATTTTCCAGCCTCGCACACCGCGCCGGGGTAGATCCCGCCCTGAGCAGCCGTGTCACACTTGGACGTGTGGCCACCGACACACGCGGCAATGCCGCTGAAACCGCCGCCTGGGCGGAGGAGAACCACTTGAAATCGATCCTCGTCGTCACCTCCGGCTACCACATGCCCCGCGCGTTGGCCGAACTGCGCGGTGCCTTGCCGGGCGTGGCATTGCACCCGGTTGCCGTGCTCCCGCCGGCCACGCGCCAAGGTGTCACATCGTCCCGACTGCGGCTGCTGGCCGAGGAATACACCAAATTGCTTGCGGTCGAATCTGGCTTGTCCCGCTTCGCCCCGCGTGCCGAAGAGCACGGATGATGCTCATCCGATCGCTCGCCTACAATGTCTGGTTTATCCTGATCACCAGTATCCTGGCTCCCGGCGGCATGATCGCGGCGGCGCTCGGCTCGCGTCCGGCCCTGGTTTACGGACGGTTCTGGGCAGGGCTGCTGCTGGGCGGCCTGCGCGTGCTGTGCGGTGTGCGGGTGGAGGTGAGGGGGGCCGAAAACCTGCCCGACGGTCCGGCGCTGATCGCGTCTATGCACCAGTCCGCCTTCGACACTCTGGTTTGGTTCGGACTGGTTCCGGGAGTGTGCTACGTCGTGAAACGGGAACTGGCGCGCATCCCGATCTTCGGCCGCGTGTTCGCCATGTCGGGGATGATCGTGGTGGATCGCGACGGAGGCGCGGCCTCGATCCGTGCGCTCCAGAAGGATGCGCGGCAGGCAGTCGCCAACCGACGACAGATCGTCATCTTTCCCGAGGGGACGCGGACCGACCCTGGCTCCCCCATCGTCTTGCAGCCCGGCATCGCCGCCATTGCCCGCCAGACCGGGCTGCCCGTGATCCCGGTCGCCACCGATTCCGGTATCTGTTGGGGTCGGCGTTCTTTCCGCAAAACTCCCGGTATCATCCACATCGTCATCCTCCCCCCGCTAGCTGTCGGCCTGCGGCGGGAGGAACTCCTGATCCAGTTGCGGCAAGCGCTCGAGGCGGGCGCCGCTGCCATCGCGGCTGTGGACAACTCTGTGGGGCAACCGTCCACAGCGCTTCCAGATCACGCCAGACTCACACGGTAGCTCACTGAAAGGATTAATGTTTTTGCACACACAGGCAGTCACCAGCACGGGCTGTAGGTGATGGGGATGAAGGCGTATATCGAAATCATGAATTCGCTGCCTGAAAGACCCAAGCCATGCGTCGCCTGAGCCTTTCCGCCCTCGCGCTCGTAGTTGTCCTGGTCGGCGCGCATACCTTCGTCTGGCGTGGAGCGGGGCAACGGCTCCAGTCGGGGTTCGCCAGTTGGGTCGCCCTCCGTCGTGCTGAAGGGTGGACCGTGACCACCGGCACGCCGGCTTATGGCGGTTGGCCGCTTGCCGCCACGCTTACCGTCCCGGACTTCTCGCTGGCGGGAGCCCAGGCGGATATTCCCGGCGGCCTCACCTTCGGCGGGGAACGCGCGGTGTTGGCTGTGTCGCTATTGCATCCCCGCTTGCTGACGGTCTCGTTTGTCGGCGGCCAGCACGTACGCCTCGGCGGGTTGCCCGACATACCTTTTCGCGCCGACAGCCTCTACGGCAGTTTCCCGCTCATCCCAGGCGCGCGCAGCGCTGACATCGACGCCACCAACCTTCGGGCCGGGCTCCCATTCGCCGAGGGTTCGGCGGGAAGCGTCACCATCGCCCTGATGCGGGCGCATTTCGAAACCAAGCCCGCCGCCCCGCAGGGCGAGCCCGCCATCAGCTTCAGTGGCAGTGCCGAGGATATTGCCTTGTCGCCGCGGCCCGCGCCGGCGCCTCCATCCTGGCCGCTCGGCGACCACGTTGCCTCGGTCTCCGTGGAGGGTGCCGTCGATGGTCCGCTGCCCCGCGCGCCGGACCTCGTCGCCCGCGCCACGGGGTGGCGCGACGGCGG
This sequence comes from Rhodospirillales bacterium, assembly GCA_025350425.1. GTDB lineage: Bacteria > Pseudomonadota > Alphaproteobacteria > Acetobacterales > Acetobacteraceae > JANXTF01. The sequence goes on along the minus strand of JANXXW010000237.1, from coordinate 6,632 downwards.
CGGCACGCTTGAAATCCATCGTCTTGCGGTAGGTTGGGGTCCTTTGGGCCTGACCGGAAGCGCCACTCTGGCGCTGGACGAGCGATTGCAGCCCATGGGCGCCGCCAGCGTCCGCATGGTCGGCCAGGTCGAGGCGTTGGATACGCTCGCCGCGAACCATGCGATCACACAACGCGCGGCAATGGCGGCCAAAGCGGTTCTGTCTCTTATGACGCACCAGCCCGAGGGTGGCGGCACGCCCGAAGTGGTGGTGCCGCTCACGTTACAGAAACAGGTATTGTCGATGGGACGTATCCCGTTGGCGCGGATAGCAGATTGGATATGGCCAAGCGCCCCATAATCGAGTACTGTATCAAAATGTTCCGTAACACCGTCAGCACGCGAATTATCACCTAAGTCTGTCAAAGACAGCCTTATTTGTTTCGTGCGCGCCGTGTTTGCCTATCTGGAGCATTTTTACATGACATATGAGCCATGGACCCTGTCAGGTCTTAACGCCTCCGTCCGGTTCACGATCGAGGCGGACTGTTCCGCTGGATTGCTACCGCGCCTGATCGAGCCATTCGCCAAACGCGATATCACGCTCGACACGATGAATGCCCATCGTAGCGGTCAGTTGATGCGGGTCGAGATCGTCATACGCGACATACCCGCGAACGCCGTGCACGTGGTGGAAGGCAATCTGCGGCAGGTTGTTGGCGTGCGCTCCGTATTGATGAAGCAGGAGGTCACGGGCTGGGTCCAGCGCCGTGTGGCATAATGTTCAACTGGCTTCGATCGTGTCAAAACAGTAAGTAGGCAGTATAGTAACGCGAACGGGGTGATCTCGTATGGTCGATATCGACGCGCTGTTCCTCGCACGGCTGCAATTCGCTTTTACCATCGGCTTCCACATCGTGTTGCCCGCGTTCTCCATCGGTCTGGCAAGCTACCTCGCCGTATTGGAAGGTGCGTGGCTGCGGACCGGCAAACAGGTCTATCTCGACCTGTTCCAGTATTGGGTGAAGGCATTCTCCCTCGTGTTCGCCATGGGCGTCGTCTCGGGACTGGTCATGTCCTACGAGTTCGGCACCAACTGGTCCGCGTTCTCCGACAAGGCCGGCCCGGTCATCGGCCCTTTGATGGGCTACGAGGTGCTAACGGCGTTCTTCCTGGAAGCTGGTTTCCTGGGTATCATGCTGTTCGGCATGAAGAAGGTCGGGCGCGGGCTGCATTTTACTGCCACCTGCATCGTGGCATTCGGGACGTTGCTGAGCGCGTTCTGGATCTTGTCGGTCAACTCCTGGATGCAGACACCGGCCGGCTATCGCATCGACGAGCTTGGACGTTTCATTCCCACCGACTACTGGGCCGTGATCTTCAATCCGTCCTTTTCGGTCCGTTTGCCGCACATGGTGCTGGCAAGCTATCTCTCAGTCGCGTTTTTCGTCGGCGCCGTGGGTGCCTGGCATCTGCTGCGCGATCGTAGCAATCACGCTGCGCGCAAGATGTTCTCCATGGCGATGTGGATGGCGGTGCTGGTCGCGCCAGCGCAGATCGTCATGGGCGACCTGCACGGACTAAACACCCTGAAATATCAGCCCGCCAAGATCGCAGCCATGGAAGGCGACTGGGACAGCGAGGGACCGGCGCCGTTGATCCTGTTCGGGATGCCGAACATGAAGACCGAACATACCGACTACGCGCTGAAGATTCCGGTGCTCGGCAGTCTGATCCTCACCCATACCCTGGACGGCAAACTTCCTGGGCTGAAGGACTTCAAGCCGGCCGACCGGCCCTACTCGCCGGTGGTGTTCTGGTCGTTCCGCATCATGGTCGGGCTTGGCTTCCTGATGCTGGGTCTGGGCCTGTTCGCGCTCGTGCAGCGGTATCGGCGCCGGCTCTATGACAGCGTATGGCTGCATCGGGCCGCCGTCGCTATGGCGCCCGCCGGTTTCGTGGCGCTGCTCTCGGGCTGGGTCACGACCGAGGTCGGGCGGCAGCCTTTCACGGTCTACGGCGTGTTGCGTACGGTCGATAGCGTCTCGCCGATCGGCCTGCCCGGTGTGGCCACATCCCTGGCGGCCTTCGGGGTCGTCTACCTGTTGGTGTTCGGCGCCGGATTTCTGTTCCTGCTGCGCCTTATGCGGAAGCCGCCTGTTCCCGGAGAGGTTGGTCCCTCCTCGCTGCTCCCCTCGCGGACGACTGGCATCACGCCGGGGCCGCCGGGGGGCACGCCACAAAAGCCTTCCATTGCTCTCGTGCCGGCGGAGTAATCCGATGATGACCCTCCCGTGGCTTGATCTGCCGCTCGTTTGGGCAGGCCTGCTTGCCTTTGCGGTCCTTGCCTACGTGGTGATGGACGGCTTCGATCTCGGGACCGGCATCCTGTTCGCGGTCGAACGCGGCGAGGAGGATCGGGATGTGATGGTGAACACCGTGGCCCCGGTTTGGGACGGCAATGAGACCTGGCTCGTGCTCGGCGGAGGCGGCCTGCTGGCGGTGTTCCCGCTGGCCTACGCCATCATCATGCCGGCGTTGTATCCCACCATCATCGCTATGCTGCTGGCACTGGTGTTCCGAGGCGTCGCCTTCGAATTCCGGTTCCGCGCCATCACCAGGCGGGCGCGCCGCGCGTGGGACTTCGCGTTCTTTGGCGGCTCGGTCGTGGCGGCGCTAAGCCAGGGCCTCACCCTCGGCGGCCTACTGCAAGGCATCAAGGTCGCGAACCGCGCTTATGCTGGTGGTTGGTGGGACTGGCTGAGGCCATTCACCGTGCTGTGCGGCATATCCGTCGTGGTGGGATACGCGCTCCTCGGCGCATGCTGGTTGGTGTGGCGCACCGAGGGTGACCTTCAAGCCCGATGCCGACGCCAAGCCGCGACGCTTGGCATTGCGACCCTGGCCCTTATTGGTGTGGTGAGCCTGTGGACGCCGCTGCTGAACCCGGTGTTCGCCGAGCGCTGGTTCGGTTGGCCCGGCATCGCCTTGACCGCCCCGGTGCCGATCCTTGTGTTGCTGCTTGCCGGTACTTTCTGGCGCGGCATTGTGCTGAAGCATCACCTTACCCCGTTCCTATGCGCCCTCGGCATCTTCGGCCTGTGCTTTGTGGGCCTGGGAATCAGTATTTTCCCCAACATCGTGCCACCTGACATCAGCATTTACGCCGCTGCCGCCCCGCCACAGAGCCAGGCGTTTCTGCTGGTCGGTGCGGTGGTGTTGATACCGATGATCCTGATCTACACCGGCTTTGCCTACTATGTGTTTCGCGGCAAGGTCGTCGCCGGCACAACATATCACTGATGCGGCGTGCCCTTTGGTTCGTGGCGTTTTACATCGCCGGTGTCGGAGCTGTGGGCGGGGTCGCCTACATTCTCCGGCTGGCGATTCCGCATTAGTAGCGTGATGGCGAGAACTTGACGGTATTGGCTTCCATCACCGGGCTGCTGTTCTTGTCGTTGCGATCGTCGCCAGTGACCTGCGTTGACGGTTCAGCCATTCGATCTTCCTATGACTGTATGGCGCAAACGGGCTTTTCGAGGCCTGGCTGCGGTCTTGAGTCAAACGTCCCGGCTGCCCAGTTACAAATAATCAAGGTCCGCGCTGTCGCCTGCTGAGGGGCAGCACTGGCCTCGTCGCCTAATAAAGGGACAGACAAATGGATATCGAGAAGTTCACCGACCGCGCACGCGGCTTCATCCAAGCCGCCCAGACCATTGCCGTCCGCGACTATCACCAGCAACTGACCCCCGAGCACCTGCTCAAGGCGCTGCTCGACGATGAGGAAGGCGCCGCCGCCGGGTTGATCCGCGCCGCCGGTGGCGACGATAAGGCGGTTCGCCTCGCCAACAACGCGGCACTGGCCAAATTGCCCAAGGTGCAGGGCAGTGGAGCCGGCTCGGCCCAGGCGACCTCTGCTCTCGTCCGTGTGCTGGATGGCGCGCAACAGGCCGCCTTGAAGGCGGGTGACGAATATGTGGCGCAGGATCGCCTGCTGCTGGCGCTCGCCGGCGGCGAAGGCGGGGCAGGGGAGGCACTGCGCCGCGGCGGAGCCACGCCGCAGTTGCTGGAGCGCTCCATCGCCGACATCCGCAAGGGCCGCAAGGTCGATAGCCAGAATGCCGAGGCCAATTTCGAGGCATTGAAGAAATATGCCCGCGATGTGACCGAGGTGGCCCGCGAGGGCAAGCTCGACCCTGTCATCGGCCGCGATGAGGAGATCCGGCGCACCATCCAGATCCTTGCTCGCCGCACCAAGAACAACCCGGTGCTGATCGGCGAACCCGGCGTCGGCAAGACCGCCATCGTCGAGGGGCTGGCGCTCCGCATCGTCAACGGCGACGTGCCGGAGGCGTTGAAGGGCAAGCGCCTGATGGCACTCGATCTCGGCGCGCTTGTGGCCGGCGCCAAGTTCCGGGGCGAGTTCGAGGAGCGGCTGAAGGCCGTGCTGAAGGAGATCGAGTCGGCCCAGGGCGACATCATCCTGTTCATTGACGAGATGCACACCCTGGTTGGCGCGGGCAAGGCGGACGGCGCCATGGATGCGTCCAACCTCCTGAAGCCCGAACTGGCACGCGGCTCGCTGCATTGCGTTGGTGCCACCACGCTCGACGAATACCGCAAATACATCGAGAAGGACGCGGCCCTGGCCCGCCGTTTCCAGGCGGTGTTCGTGGGCGAACCCTCGGTCGAGGACACCGTCAGCATCCTGCGCGGCATCAAGGACAAGTACGAACTGCATCACGGCGTTCGTATCACCGACGGCGCGCTGGTGGCGGCCGCTACCCTCAGCAACCGCTACATCACCAACCGCTTCCTGCCCGATAAGGCCATCGACCTGATCGATGAGGCCGCCAGCCGGTTGCGTATGCAGGTGGACAGCAAACCCGAGGCGCTCGACGAGCTCGACCGCCGGGTCATGCAGCTCAAGATCGAGCGGGAGGCGCTCAAGCGCGAGGCGGACAAGGCATCCCGTGACCGGCTGGAGAAGCTGGAATACGAGCTGGCGGGTCTGGAGGAGCGGGCCGACGCGATGACCACATCCTGGCGCGCGGAGAAGGACCAGTTGCTGGAGACCCAGAAGCTCAAAGAACAGCTGGATCACGCCCGCAGCGAGGTTGAGGTAGCGCAGCGCCGCGGCGACCTCGGCCGTGCCTCGGAGCTGATGTATGGCGTGATTCCGAACCTGGAGCGGAAAGTCGCCGAGGGCCAGGAAGGCGGCCAACTCGTGAGCGAGGCCGTGAACGAGGAGGCGATTGCCGGCGTGGTCGCCCGTTGGACCGGTATCCCGGTCGATCGGATGCTGGAAGGCGAGCGTGCCAAGCTGATCCGTATGGAGGACGAACTCCGCAAGCGGGTGGTTGGCCAGGAGGATGCGTTGCGCGCCGTGTCCAATGCCGTGAGACGCGCGCGGGCGGGCCTGCAGGATCCTGGCCGGCCCATTGGCAGCTTCCTGTTTCTGGGCCCGACGGGCGTCGGCAAGACTGAGTTGGCCAAGACGCTGGCCGGCTTCCTGTTCGACGACGAGCGCGCCATGATTCGCATCGACATGAGCGAGTTCATGGAGAAGCACGCCGTGTCACGCCTGATCGGCGCCCCGCCCGGCTATGTCGGTTACGACGAGGGCGGCATGTTGACCGAGGCGGTGCGGCGCAGGCCCTACCAGGTGATCCTGTTCGATGAGGTGGAGAAGGCCCACGAGGACGTCTTCAACATCCTATTGCAGGTGCTCGATGATGGTCGTCTTACGGACGGGCAGGGTCGCACAGTCGATTTTCGCAACACGATCATCGTGTTAACCAGCAATTTGGGTAGCGACATACTGGCGGCCCAGCCCGATGGCGGCGATCTCGGTGCCGCTTTCGGACAGGTGATGAACGTGGTGCGTGGGCATTTCCGCCCCGAGTTCCTTAACCGCCTGGACGAGATCGTGCTGTTTCGCCGTCTTGCTCGCGCCGATATGGCCGCCATCGTGGATATCCAGCTTGCCCGGCTTCGGGGCCTGCTGGCCGATCGCAAGATCGCGCTCGAACTGGAACCGAGTGCAATGGAATGGTTGGGTGCCGAGGGATACGACCCTGTGTATGGCGCGCGACCGTTGAAGCGAGTGATCCAACGCAGCCTGCAGAACACGCTTGCGGGGTTGATCCTGGAAGGCACGATCAACGACGGAGACACTGTGCATGTCTCCGGTGGAGAAAAGGGGCTGGTGATCAACGGGAAACTCGCTGAAGCGGCCTGAAACGTGACCCATTTCGCAGTGCGCTGGGAAGGGGTCGTTTCACTTCAAACGCTCGTTTTGCATAACTCATGTGCGAAGGACGATTTCACCGCCGGTTAGCTCGCACGCCTAGGTAATTTGGAAATATCCGTGTTGATGGCTGCATTTTTTTGAATAAGCCACGTCAGACTTTGTTCTGTCATAGCGTTTGACATACAAGAACTGTGGTCGTAGAAGGCGCCTCCCGAAGCAGACGGCCTCCTGGCCCGGCGCTGAGGGGCCCCGGAAACGGGTTGTTCATTGACAATTTCATCTGGATTGGAAGGGATACGTTGGCGGCGTCTCTATGGTTTCTTTGTTGCAAGACGAAGGAATTGGTTTGGTGCTTAGGTTTGGTAAGGTTTGACCTGGGCTCTGATTGGGGCGTTTTGTT
>JANXXW010000193.1 GCA_025350425.1 Rhodospirillales bacterium | reverse complement strand
CCGCGCAGGACGCTCCGGTATGACATCTGATTTTTCTGCGCTTACCCCGTTATTGGCACCTCGGTCCGTGGCCGTGATCGGGGCGTCTTCGGACCCCACGCGGATCGGGGGACGCCCGATCGCCTACATGATCGAGCGCGGGTTCACTGGCCCCATCCTGCCGGTCAATCCCAATCGCGATAGCATCCAGGGTTTGGCGGCCTACCCCGATATCGCTTCGCTGCCCGAGGTGCCTGACGTGGCGTTGGTCGCGGTTGCGGCCGAGAACGCCGTGGCGGCGGTGGCCCAGCTTGCCGAAGCGGGCACGAAGGCCGCCATCGTGTTGACAGCGGGGTTCGCCGAAGTGGGTGAAGCAGGCGCGGTGTTGCAGGCGAGGATGGTCGAGGCGGCGCGGTCCGGTGGGATGCGGTTGCTGGGGCCGAATTGTCTGGGATTGTTCAACGCGCGGATCGGTTTCTTCCCGATATTTTCGGCCAGTGTCGAAGGTGGCTGGCCGTTGCCCGGTCGCATCGCCATCGCCAGCCAGTCCGGCGCCTACGGGACGCATCTGTTCGCCATCGCCCGCAATCGCCGGATGGGCACGCCGCTCTGCGTGACGACCGGGAACGAGGCCGACGTGACGCTGGCCGAGATCATCGGCTGGATGGCGGAGGACCCTGACACCGACGTAATCGCGGCCTACTCCGAAGGTATTCGTGACGGCGAACGCTTCATGGCCGCGCTGGAAGTGGCACGGGCGGCGCGCAAGCCGGTAGTGATGATGAAGGTGGGGCGCAGCGCGCTCGGCCAAGCCGCTGCGAGGTCCCATACCGCGTCCATCGCGGGCGACGACGCGGTGACCGATGCAGTGCTGCAGGAGTTCGGTGTGGTCCGCGCCCGCAACACCGAGGAGTTGCTGGACATCGCCTATGCCGCGACCCGACGCGTCTATCCCGCGCGCAACACTCTCGGCGTGATCACGATCAGTGGCGGGGCGGGCGTGCTGATCAGCGATGTGGCGGAAACGCTCGGGTTTGCCATGCCGCCGATGCCGGCCGATGCGCAGGCGAACCTACGGGCGCTGGTGCCGTTCTCGGCCCCGGCAAATCCCGTGGACTGCACCGCGCAGGCGTTCAATGACATCAGCGTGGTGGGGCGGTTCACCGAAAGCATGGTGGCCGACGGGGGATATACCTCGGTGCTGGCGTTCTTCACACAGGTTGGCGGCGCGCTCTCGATCGCCCCGAGACTGCGAGAACAGTTGAATGCGGTGAAGGCGCTGCACCCAGACCGGCTGTATGCGCTGTCGGTGATCGCATCACCCGAAATGGTGATCCAGTACGAGGCGGACGGCTACCTCGTATTCGAGGACCCGACGCGGGCGACCGTGGCGCTGCACGCCATGGGGCGGTTCGGGGCAGCGTTTGCGCGGCTGGCCGAGCCGTCGCCCGACGCTGTTGCGGCGTTCAGCCTGCCGGCGACCACTCCGAGCGAGGCGGACGCGAAGGTTTTGCTGGGCCGTGCGGGCATCCTGTCCGCGCCAGAGCGTGCTTGCGCGACGGCTGACGAGGCGGTGGTGGCTGCCGGCGCGTTCGGATTTCCCGTGGTGATGAAGGTGCTTTCCCCGGACATCCCGCATAAATCCGAGATCGGCGGCGTGCTGCTGAACGTGACCTCCGAGGCCGCTGTACGCGCCGGGTTTGCGATCCTGCTGGACCGCGCCCACGTCGCGGCACCCAAAGCACAGATCGAGGGCGTGCTGGTGGCGCGGCAGTTGCGCGGCGGAGTGGAGTGCATCATGGGCATCGTGCGGGACCCGGTGTTCGGTCCGATGGCCATGTTTGGCCTGGGCGGCATCTTCGTCGAGATATTGAAGGACGTGGTGTTCCGGCGCTGTCCGTTCGGCGTCGATGAAGCTGCGCGAATGATCCACTCGATCAAGGCGGCGCCGCTGCTGACCGGCGCGCGGGGGCGGGCACCGGCCGACGTCCCGGCGCTCGCGGCGATGCTCTCGCGGCTATCGGTGTTCGCGTATCAGGCCGGGCCGGCATTGGCAGCGATTGATTTGAACCCGGTACTTGCCATGCCGAAGGGTCAGGGAGCCTTCGCTGTGGATGCGGTTATGGAGATCGGCGAAGCGCGCTAGGATGGCGGGATCGATGTCGGGAGAGAGTCACGTATGATCGATAAGATCGTGCCCACGATGGATGCCGCGTTGGAAGGCGTCGTGAGCGGCTCAACCATTTTGGTGGGCGGTTTCGGCTCGGTCGGACAGCCGAATGCCTTGATCGAGGCACTCATCGGCAGGGGTATCCGCGATCTCACGATCGTGGCCAACAACTCCGGCGGGGGCGAGGTCGGGTTGGCGCATTTGATGGAATGCGGCTGCGTGCGGCGGCTGATTTGCTCGTTCCCGCGCGCCTCCAACTCGACTGTGTTCCAGGAATTGTATCGCGCCGGCAAGATCGAGCTGGAGATCGTGCCACAGGGGACGATGGCGGAGCGGATGCGGGCGGCGGGCGCCGGGGTGGGCGCGTTCTATACGCCGACCTCCTACGGGACCAAGTTGGCCGAGGGCAAAGAGACACGCGAGATCGACGGGCGGATGCAGGTGCTGGAATACGCGCTGCATGGCGATGTGGCGCTGGTGGAAGCGTGGCGGGCGGATCGGTGGGGCAACCTCGTGTTCAACAAGGCGGGCCGCAACTTCAATCCGGTGATGGCGATGGCGGCGAAGATGACCATCGTGCAGACCCAGCACGTGGTCGAGCTAGGCGAACTCGACCCAGAGGCGATCGTGACGCCGGGCATCTTCGTGGATCGGGTGCTGCACGTGCCTTACGGCGATCCGACAGGTTGAGGGAGGGCAGCATGGATGCGGTTATGGATGCGAAGCCGTGGTCGCGAGACGCTATGGCGGCGCGGCTGGCGCGGGACGTGCCGGAGGGGTGGTACGTGAATCTCGGCATCGGCATCCCGACCATGGTGGCGGACCACGTGCCGGTGGAACGGGAGGTCATCTTCCATTCCGAGAACGGGGTGCTGGGAATGGGGCCGGCGCCAGCCCCGGGCGAAGTCGATCCGTGGTTGATCAACGCGGGGAAGAAGCATGTCACGCTGCGGACCGGTGGGTCCTACTGCCACCATGCGGACAGCTTCGCGATGATCCGGGGCGGGCATCTCGATCTGTGCGTCCTGGGCGCGTTCGAGGTCGCCGCGAACGGTGATATCGCGAATTGGGCGACCTCGGAGAACGACACGGCGCCGGCGGTAGGCGGCGCGATGGATCTCGCGGCTGGGGCGAAGCGGCTATGGGTGATCATGGAGCACACGACGAAGGACGGTCGGCCCAAGCTGGTCGAGCGATGCGGCTATCCGCTGACGGCGCTGGCGGTGGTGACGCGGGTCTATACGAATTACGCGGTGCTTGACGTGACCGAGCGGGGCTTCGTGGTGGTCGACGTGGTGCCGGGGCTGTCGCATGAGGCGTTACAGGCACGGACAGAGGCGCGGCTGCATTTCGCCTAGGCGAAGAACTTTTCGAACGCGGCAAGCGTCTCGGCCGGGGCTTCCTCGGCGATGTAATGGCCGGACGGGACGGCGGTTCCAGTGAGGGTGCTGGCGCAGTACTCGCGCCAGACTTCGAGCGGCTGATACCACTGGCCGATCTTTCCGCGCCCGCCCCATAGCACGAGCATCGGGCATTGCACTTTTTCGCCCGCCGCGCGGCTTTCGCGGTCGTGGACGAGGTCGATCGTGGCGGCGGCTCGATAATCCTCGCACATGCCACGGACCATCTCGGGATCGTGGATGGCCTCCAGGTAGTCGGCGCTGGCATCCGGGTTGAAGAAGTCGTCGCCCTTTGGCTCGCGGCTGGTGTGGGAGCGCCACCAGATGTCGGGCGAGGCCGATATCAGGTTTTCGGGGAAGGGATGCGGTTTGGCGAACCAGAACCAGTGATAGTAGCCGAGCGCGAAGGCCATATCGGTGCGCTCGAAATGCTCGATGGTGGGCACGATGTCGAGCACCGCGAGGCGTTCGACGCGGTCGGCGTGATCCAGCGCCAGGCGATGGGCGACGCGCGCGCCGCGATCATGGCTGCCGACGCGGAAGGTTTTGTGGCCGAGGACGGTCATGAGGGCCGCCATATCAGCGGCCATCTCGCGCTTGGCATAGGGAGCGTGGTCGGGCGTGGCCGGTGGTTTGTGGCTTTGCCCGTAGCCGCGCAGATCCGGGCAAACGACCGAGTAGCGTTCCGCGAGCATGGGGGCGACGCGGTGCCACATGGCGTGGGTCTGAGGGTTGCCGTGGAGCAGCAGCAAAGCTGGGCCGGAGCCGGCGGTTCGGACGCGAAGGTGACCGCCGGGGATGTCGATGCGGCGCAGGTCGAAGCCGGGAAAGAAGCTCATAATGTCGGTAACCGGGGTGAGGGGGGGACGGGGAAATCGGTCTCCCAGCCGCCGCCGAGCGATTTATAGATCTGCACGAGGTCGGTGGAGATGGCGGTCACGCTGTTGGCGAGCTGCTGCTCGCTGGCGAGCTGGCTGCGTTCGGCATCGAGCACGGAGAGGAAGTCCGCCAATCCGTCAGTGTAGCGCTGGCGGGCCAGGACGACGGCGCGGCGGTTCTGGGCCAGGGCCTGTTCGAGCAGGGCACGCACGCGCTGTTCGCCGTCATAGGCGGTGAGTGCGTTGTCCACGTCGTGCAAGGCCTGGAGCACGGTGCGCTGGTAGTTGATGGCCGCCTCCTGCTCCTGGGCGCGCCGAAGCTCGAGGGTGCGGACGAGACGGCCGCCCTGGAAGATCGGGATGGTGATGCTGGGGCCAATTCCGTAGGTGTTTGCCGCCCAGTTGCCGAGATCGCTGGCGTTGACCGCCTGGATGGCGAGCGAGCCCGAGAGGGTCACGCGCGGGTAAAAGTCGCCAATGGCGACGCCAATCGTCGCGGTGGCGGCGTGTAGCTGGGCTTCGGCCTGGCGGATGTCGGGGCGGCGCCGGGCGAGTTCGGAGGGGAAGCCGACGGGTACGTGCCTGGGCACCGGAGGCACCGGCTTGGGGGTCGCGAGTTCGGCTTGCAGGCTGTGCGGGGGTTCGCCGAGGAGCAGGGCGATGGCGTTGGTAAATTGGGATAGCTGGATTTCGAGGGCGGGAATCTGGGCCTGGGTCGAGGCGAGCTGAGCCGCCGCGTTGGCGACGTCCAGGTCCGTGGTGAGCCCGCCGGCGGCACGCTCCTGGGTGAGTTTGAGGCTGCTTGCCGCGGTGGCAGCGTTGCTTTTCGTGATCTGGATGCTGCGTTGGGCGCCGCGCAGCTGGATGTAGTCGCGCGCCACCTCGGCCATGGCAATCAGGGCGGCGCCACGGCGGGCTTCGGCGCTGGCCAGGAGCTGCGCGTCCACGCTCTCGACGTTGCGGCGAACCCGGCCCCAGAAGTCGATTTCCCACGAGGCGTCAAAGCCGTACTGGAACAGGTTGAACGGCGCGGTGAGGCTGGTGTTGGGGATGCCGCCCTGGGTCCCGCCCAAACCGTTCGAGGCCGTGGCCGATGATCTGCTCGACCCGCCGCCCAACAGGCCGATGACGCCTTTGGCGCTCTGTTGTTCGCGTGTGTAGGAGGCGTTGCCGTTGGATTGCGGGAACATGTCGGCGCGGGCGATGCCCAGCGAGGCGCGGCTTTCGGCGAGGCGCACGGTGGCCACGCGCACGTCGAGAT
>JANXXW010000183.1 GCA_025350425.1 Rhodospirillales bacterium | reverse complement strand
GCGATCTTGCGGCCGTTCTCGATCACGGCATCGCTAGCTTCGGAGATGGCGTTGCCGCTCTGCATGATGGAGCGCGAGCCGCCAGTGCCACCGCCAGCGATGAGTTGGTCGCTGTCGCCTTGCACGAGTCGCACCTGCTCGAACGGCACGCCCAGCCGGTCTACCAGCACCTGCGCGAACGGGGTGGCGTGACCCTGACCGTAGTCCAGCGTACCGGTGACGATGGTTACGGTCCCGTCTGCTTCGAAGCGGATGCCGCCCATCTCAGAGCTGGCTGGGGCCGTGACTTCAAGATATTGCGCGATGCCCAGGCCGCGTACGCGTCCCCGCTTGCGGCTTTCGGCGCGGCGGGCAGAAAAGCCGTCCCAATCGCTTGCCGCGAGCGCCCGCTCAAAGACCGCCGGGAAGTCTCCGCTATCGTAGGTCATCGTGTTCGGGGCGGTGTAGGGCATCATGTCGGGCGAGATCTGGTTGCGCCGGCGCAGCTCCAGGCGGTCGATGCCCATCTCGCGCGCCGCCGTGTCCACCATGCGCTCCATGTAGTAGTTGCCCTCCGGCCGTCCTGCGCCGCGATAGGCGCCGACCGGAGAGGTGTTGGTAAACACGCAGGTCACTTCGGCGGCCACCAGCGGCGTGCGGTAGACGCCGATGATGTTCTTTACGATGTTCATGGTGGGCGGCAACGTGGTGGCGTTGGACAACACCGCGCCGACGTTGCCGAAGCCCGTGACGCGCAGGGCCATGAAGGTGCCGTCCGACGCCAGCGCCAACTCGACGGTGTGGTCGTGGTCGCGTCCATGGCTGTCGGAAAGGAAGCTCTCGCTGCGTTCGTCGGTCCATTTTACCGGGCGGCCGAGCTGCCTCGCGGCGTGGAGGACGGCAAGGTATTCGGGATACACCGATGCCTTCATGCCGAAGCTGCCACCCACGTTGCCGGTGAGCACGCGCACTTGATTCTTATCCACGCCCATGAGGGTTGCCACGCTGGCGCGCAGGCCGAACACGCCTTGGCAGCCAACCCGCAGAATGTAGCGGCGGTCCTCTGCGTCATACTCAGCGAGCGCCGAGCGGGGTTCCATCGCGGCGACGACGATGCGGCTGTTGCGGATGCGGAGCTTGGTCGTGTGCGCCGCGGCGGCGAAGGCCGCGTTCACGCGCGCCATGTCACCAAACTTCCAGTCGAGTACCACATTGCCGGGCGCGTCGTCATAAATGAGTGGCGCGCCGGCAGCCGCCGCGTCGGCAGGCTCGGTTACGGCGGGCAGGGAGTCGATGTCGGCCAGCACCGCCTCTGCAGCGTCCTTGGCCTGCTTTGCGGTCTCGGCCACCACGATCGCGATGGGATGGCCGACATAGCGCACGCGGTCGGTCGCCAGTGCCATCTGGTGCGGCTTCGGGATGGGCCGACCGTCGTGATTCTGCCCGCTGACGTTGGCGGGCATCGCCTGAATGCCTGCCGCGACGAGATCGCCGGCCAGATAGACGGCTTGGACGCCCGGCATCGCGCGCGCCTCGCTGGCATCGACGCCGCGCAACATACCATGGGCGAGACGGCTGCGGACCATCACCGCGTGCAGTTCGCCCGGCAGGTTGAGGTCGTCGGTGTAACGGCCCTCGCCACGCAGCAGCACCGGGTCTTCCTTCCGCGAGACGGGCTGGCCGACCGCAAAACGGTCTAACGGCAGCAAGTTCTCGGTAAATGCGTCCATGGTGCGGCTCCTATGCGTTAGCTCACCTGAAATGGCTGTGGTCCTGGAATTGCGCAACCGCGCGGCGGTGTGTGAAATAGAAAGATGCGCTTCGTCTATCATCTCCCGCTCTCGCCCTATTGTCGCAAGGTCCGCTTGGTACTTGCGGAAAAACGCCTGCCATTCGAGTTGCGAATGGAAAAGGCATGGGAACGGCGGCCTGAGTATCTGGACCTCAACCCGGCGGCCACCGTGCCCACCCTGATCGACGATAGCGGCCTGGTGGTGCCGGACTCACAGGTGATCTGCGAGTATCTGGAGGAGGCATATCCCGATACGCCGATGCTGGGAGAGAGCCTGGCCGAGCGGGTGGAAGTGCGCCGCCTGGTACAGTGGTTCGACGGCAAGTTTGCCGCGGACGTGACCCGTAACCTCAGTGAGCAGAAATACATCCGTCGCCTCGCGGGGCGCGGCCACCCGGACGCGGGGGCATTGCGGGCCGGCTACGCCAACCTGCGCGACCATCTGCAATATGTCGGCTGGCTGTCTGAAACGCGTAAATGGCTGGCAGGCCCGAACATCTCACTGGCCGATTTCGCCGCCGCCGCACATCTTTCGGTGTTGGATTTCACCGGGGACGTGGATTGGTCGCTCAGCCCTGCCACGCGGGAGTGGTATGCGCGCATGAAATCGCGCCCGAGCTTTCGGCCGCTGCTGTCCGACCGGGTGCCGGGGATGATGCCGCCAATGCACTACGCGAACCTGGATTTCTGACCAGGACGCAATCGGCAGCCTTTTGGTTCCCGGTCACCGCTCACGGAGCGCGCGGTTGCCTTGTTGGAAAAAGCGGTGTTCTACGGCGTCCGCGGCTTTCGAGCCTGCGGATTGGATCAGGTAGCGCGTGCCACGGCAGGCCAGCCGAGCGAGCCTTCCGAGCCGGGCCGGTTACGCAGCCACCACGACCAGTCCTGCGGGATCAGCGAGAACGGGTCGTTGTGGGCCAGTTCGCGCGCGGCCCAGACCGGCCAGTGTGGGTTCGCCAGGGCCGGGCGTCCCAGGAACACGAGGTCGATCAGTTCCTGCCGGATGACCCTATCGGCCACGGCGGGCAGCCCGAGGTTCCAACTCACGCCCACGGGGATGCCGACCTCGCGACGGACGCGGCTGCCGCGCTCGACCATGAACGCGACCTCGTTGAACGGCACGTCCTTGATGTCGTCCGTGTTCATGCCGAGGCTGATGTCGGCGAGGTCGAGCCCATGCTCCTTCAAAACGCCTACGGCCCACACCGCATCGTCGAAGCGCACGCCGGCCTCGTTGAAGTCGTCGCTGCCCAGACGCATGGTCAGCGGCAGTCGTTCCGGCCACACCGCGCGGACCGCGTCCAACGCCTCGCGATGAAAGCGGAGACGGTTTTCCAGGCTGCCGCCGTATTCGTCATCGCGTTGGTTGGCGAGCGGGGAGAAAAAGCTGGCGCCGAGATAGCCATGGGCGAAGTGCATTTCCAGCCACTCGAACCCTGCTTCCAGCGCCCGGCGGGCGGCGCGGGCGTAGTCACGGTGGATCTCGTGGATCTCGTCGACCGTCAGCGCATGGACGGGGTAGGTATAGCGGCCGCCATAGGTGATCGCCGACGGGCCACGGACCTGCCATCCATCGGGATGATCCGGCGCAAGCTGGAGCTTGCCCTCCCACGGCTTCAGCTCGCTACCCTTACGACCGGTGTGGCCGAGCTGAACAGCGGGCACGGACCCCATGTCCTTGATGATCGCCGTAACCCTCGACAGGCCCTCGATCTGACCATCGTCATAGATGCCGGCGCAATGTATGCCGGTGCGCCCGTCCGGGGTGATCGCCAATTGCTCGGGGAACACGAGACCGAACCCGCCCGCTGCACGCGAGCCCATCAACATGACGTGGAAATCGCCCATTTCGCCATCGACCGAGCGATACATGGTCATCGGTGACATCGCGATGCGGTTTCGAAGGGTGACACCCTTCAGGGTGAAGGGGCTGAAAAGATCGGGCATCAAAGGCTCCTTCCTGGACGCGACGTCTCGCATGTTAGGCTCGTACAACGCCGAAGCGCCGCTATGTCTTGCATCCGGCACCCTAATCCGCCATATCCCGGCACGCTGGCGGAGGGCCGCCGGTAATTCACACGTGGGGTACCTTTCCGGCCGCAAGGTCTGAATCCGGTGCCTGGTCTCAGGCGACAGCCCCACGGAGGTTCAACCGGTCTACAGGAAAGGAGCACGCCGATGGCGATGCCCGATTTCACGATGCGTCAGCTACTCGAAGCCGGCGTCCATTTTGGCCACCACACGCGCCGCTGGAATCCCCGGATGGCGCCCTTCCTCTTTGGCATCCGCAATCAGGTCCACATCATCGACCTGCAGCAGACCGTGCCGATGCTGGACCGAGCGCTTCGGGCCGTGCGCGACACCACAGCGGCCGGTGGCCGCGTGTTGTTTGTCGGCACCAAGCGGGCAGCTGCCGAGTATGTCGCCGACGCGGCCAACCGCTGCGGCCAGTATTACGTGAACCATCGTTGGCTCGGTGGAATGCTGACC
>JANXXW010000174.1 GCA_025350425.1 Rhodospirillales bacterium | reverse complement strand
CTTACCGCTGGCATCCACCAGCTTGCGATCCGTGACTTTCCAGCCAGCCTGCTCAAACAGATTCAGCGCCCGCCGCAACCCGTGGCGATTATTGCCGGAGCCGTCGGTGACAGGCAGCTTGAAGGGTTGGGTGAACAGATCGGGTGGGAGCTTGTCCCTGAACTGGGTCAGCAGCGCCAACTCGTCGCCTTGCGGGAGCCCGGAAGATGCCAGGTCGCTATTGCTGAAATAACTGTCGGTTCGGGTGTAGGCACCGAAAAACAGGTTCCGGTTCAACCACTCGAAATCAAACACCTCATCCAGCGCGTCCCGCACGCGGGGGTCTGAGAATTGCGGTCGCCTCGTATTCATCACGAAGCCCTGCATTCCCGTGGGCAAGTGGTTCGGGAACGTCTGCTTCTTCACAAGTCCTTTTTCAACGGCGGGAAAATCGTAGGCGGTGGCCCAGTTCTTGGCGATGTTTTCCCGCCGATAATCGACCTGGCCGGACTTGAACGCCTCCATCGCCACCGTGGCGTCCCGGTAATACTCGGTGCGAATTATGTCGATGTTGAAAAGGCCTTTGGACACGGGTAGGTCGCGGGCCCAATAATCCGGCACTCGAACCAGGGTGGTCGAGCTACCCAGGTTGAATCGGTCGAGGCGGTAGGGACCCGAGCCGAGCGGCGCCACGGTAAGCGGCTGCGTGAAATCGCGGCCAGCCCACCAATGTTTGGGCAGGATCGGGAACTCGCCGACGATCAAGGGCAGTTCGTGGTCCTCGTTGGATTTGAAGTGGAACACCACTCTAAGTGGGCTTTCCGCGACCACTCTGTCGACGTTGGCATAGTACTGGCGGAAATTGGGCCGGCCCTCGTCCCGAAGGGTCTCGAATGTCCAGACCACGTCCTCGGCGGTGACGGGGTGTCCGTCATGAAAGTGCGCCTCCGGCCGCAGCTCGAAGGCGACCCACATGCGGTCCTCGGGGATCTCGATGGTCTTTGCCAGCAGCCCATAAGACACACCGGCCTCGTCGGCAGATTGACGCAGCAGAGTGTCGTAGACGCGACTCACCTCGGCGGCAGGTGCGCCACGCATGATGAACGTGTTGAAGCTGTCGAAGCTTCCGAGGCTCGCGAGGACGACCTCGCCACCCTTGGGCGCATCGGGGTTCACATATGGAAAGTTCTTGAAGTCAGCCGGAAGGCCCGGCTTTCCGAACAGCGCGATGCCGTTGCCTCGTGTGGTTTCCTGCGCACTGGCCGGGGCCTGCGACAAAATCAGTCCGAGAGCAAGCAAGGCTGGCCGAAAACGCATCGTATAACTCCCTGGTTATCTCGGGGGTATCACACTGAGCCGCACGTCCCCAAAAGCCGCAGCGCGGGCGCCAGAAGTGCTGGATCTCCCACCGCCAGAACGCGACCGTCGCACCCCGGCCGTAAGGCATGACCTTGCCAATCGGTCATCCGTCCACCAGCGCCCTCCACCACAGGCAACAGAGCCGCCCAATCCCAGATCTTGAGGTCCGCCTCCGCGATGACGTCGATCTGCCCAAGGGCGAGCAGCCCGAAAGCATAGCAGTCGCCCCCATAGGAGACGCGCCGAGCCGCCGCCGTAAGCCGTGCGAACCCCGCCTGATCTTCCGTACCGAACATCTCGGGCGTGGTGCAGGACAGCTCGGCGGCATCCAGCGCCGCACAGGAACGACACCCCGCGACGCCCTTGAAGGGGCCTCGGAACGTCGTGGGGCGACCTGCCGCGCCGATCCATCGCTCTCCCAGCACTGGCTGATCGATAAGACCCAATATCGGGGTATCGCCATCGAGCAATGCCACAAGAGTGCCGAACACCGGGCGGCCAGTGATGAACGCACGGGTGCCATCGATTGGGTCCAGCACCCAGCGGAACCGGGCGTCGGGGTTCCGGGCCGGGAACTCCTCGCCGATGATGCCATGCTCGGGAAACCGCTCGGACAGCACCGCGCGCATCGCCTGCTCGGCGGTGCGGTCGGCGATCGTTACGGGGCTTTGATCGGATTTGAGGTCCGCAGCCACGCCGGCACGGAAATGCGGGCGTATCACCGCGCCCGCGACATCGGCGGCCGCCTCCGCGGCGGCGATCAGGCTGTCCATTGTTTGCAGCGGTCTACTCCCGAACGCGACGCATTGCGCCACGTTCGCGCCGAACTTACGTTGTCTAGCATCTTAAGCAGCGGCAGGACGGGCTTCAACCCACGCATGAATCCGATTGTCGTCATTCCGTCTCGCATGGCCTCCACCCGGCTGCCGGACAAGCCCCTGGCCGACATCCACGGCCGCCCGATGATTGTGCATGTGCTGAACCGCGCGCTGGAAGCCGACATCGGCCCAGTGGCGGTGGCCTGCGCGGAGCACGAGATCGCGGAAGCGGTGCGGGAGGCGGGAGGGGTCGCCGTCATGACCGACCCCTCGTTGCCATCCGGGTCGGACCGGGTATATGCGGCTTTGGCGCTGCTGGACCCATATGGAAATTACGATATTGTCGTGAACCTGCAAGGCGACCTGCCGACGGTATCGCCGAGCCACTTACAGGCCGTGATCGCCCCTTTATCGGAACCCGGAATCGATATCGCGACCCTGGTGGCGCCGATCACGGATCCGGCCGAAGCAGCCGCTTCCTCGGTGGTCAAGGCGGCCTGCGCGT
>JANXXW010000164.1 GCA_025350425.1 Rhodospirillales bacterium | reverse complement strand
CGCCGAGGAGGCGCGATACCATGTCCAACTCTCTACAGACCACAATAGAAGCCCTCTGGAACGAGCGTGACGGCATCACTGCCGCGACTGCCGGACCAGCCCGTGTGGCAGTCGAGACAGCCTTGGCCATGCTCGAGAGCGGCGAGGCGCGTGTTGCCGAGAAGATCGGCGCCGATTGGCATGTAAATCAGTGGCTGAAAAAGGCGGTTCTGCTGTCTTTCCGGCTCCAGGAGAACGTGTTGATGGAGGGGGCGGGTGGCTCGCCCGTGTTCGACAAAGTGGCTATGAAGTTCGACGGCTGGGATGCCGACCGCTTCCGCACGGCTGGTTTCCGCGCCGTGCCGGGCGCCGTGGTGCGCCGCTCCGCCTACATCGCGCCGAACGTCATTCTGATGCCGAGCTTCGTCAACGTGGGCGCCTACGTAGACCGCGCGACCATGGTGGATACCTGGGTCACCGTCGGGTCCTGCGCCCAGATCGGCCGCAACTGCCACCTGTCCGGCGGTGTCGGCATCGGCGGCGTGCTGGAGCCGTTGCAGGCCAATCCGACCATCATCGAGGACGACTGCTTCATCGGTGCCCGCTCCGAAGTGGTGGAGGGCGTGATTGTGGAGCGCGGCAGCGTACTCTCCATGGGCGTGTTCCTCAGCGCCACCACCAAGATCGTGGACCGCGCCACCGGCGAGGTGTTCATGGGTCGGGTGCCGGCCTACTCGGTGGTGGTGCCAGGCAGCCTGCCGGGCCGCGCCCTGCCGGACGGCTCGCCGGGACCCGGCCTTTATTGCGCGGTGATCGTGAAGCGGGTGGACGAGCAGACCCGCTCCAAGACTTCCATCAACGATCTGCTGCGCGATTGAGCGGTCGTCGTCCGGCCCCGGTAATGCTGCTGGGCGTCCTGCGTCTGATGCGGTTCCGCACCGACGGTTGGGACCTGATCGCGGGCACGCGCCAGATGTTCCTCAACAGCCTGCCGCCGCTGTTGGCGTTCCCGGTGCTGAGCAGCCTGTGGGCGGCGCTCCAGGGCGGCGCGATCACGCTCGGGCTGACAGACTTGCTAGCGACCTTGGTGGCCCTGCTGGCGCCAGCGGTTCTGTCCGAGGCGTTGGCGCGGAGATGGCGGTGCGACGCGGCGTGGCTGCGCTACGCGGTCGGGTTCAACTGGTGCCAGTTCGCGGTCGCTATTGGTGGCGCGGCGGCGATGTTCGTCGCCGCGAGCCTACTTCCGGCGGGCCCTGCGCGCGCCTCGGCTGCGGGCATCGCGCTGCTGGGCACTGCAATTTATGCGCTGGCGCTGCAATGGTTCCTGGTGCGTAGCGGCCTCGGACTTGGCAGCCTGCGCGCGGTTGCGTTCACACTGTTTGTTAACGCGGGCACCGGCATACTGGCGCTCGGGCCGACGCTCATCGCGGAGGGGGGTAGACATTGAACCGGACGGCCGCGATCGGCAACGGGTTGCAGGCTGCGTTGATGCTGGCCTGCGGGCGGCGCGAGGGCCTCAGCCTGCTCGCGGTGGAGCCTGCGCACGAAATGGCGGTGGCCCGGCGCAGTTTCTGGGCCGTGTTGCTGTGCCTGCCGGCGTTCGTGGCGCTGCATCTGCTGGACTGGGCGCAGACCGGGGTGCCCCGCCATGCCGCGACCAATTTCGGCTGGGATCTGGTCAGTTACGTCGCCGGCTGGGCCGGATTCGCGCTGTTGTCGCACACCATCGCCGCCCGGTTTGGCCGCGCCGACCGTTGGCCGCGCTTCATCGCGATCTGGAACTGGTGCAACGTCATCCAGTATCTGATGCTTGTGGTCGCGGCCTTGCCGTCGCTGCTCGGGATGCCCGATGCGGTGGCGCAGACGGCATGGCTGGTGGCGATGGGCTGGGCATTGTGGCTGGAATGGACGGCAACGCGACTTGCCCTCGACATCGCCCCGTCGGCCGCTGCCGGGATGGTGGCCCTCGATTTGGCGCTCGGGCTCATGCTGGTGGCGATGACCGCCGGCTACACCATGGGCACAGGATGAGAGTCGCGGCGAAATAGATATGCGTCATAACAAACGCGCGTAAGACACAGCCCGTCAGGCGGCGCAGTCGGGCCGGCTGCGCGGCGGTCCAGTGCGACCAGGCTTTCCGCCACGCGGGAGACGGGCCAACGACCCTCGCCGACCATCTTCAACGTCCCCACCATGTTGCGGACCTGATGATGCAGGAAGCTGCGGGCCTCTGCCACGACACTGACGAACTCGCCGTTTCGCGTGACATCGAGCCGGTCCAGTGTCCGCACCGGGCTCTTGGCCTGGCAGGAGGTGGCGCGATAGGAGGTGAAATCGTGCCGTCCGACCAGCGATTGTGCCGCCGCGTGCATCGCCGCGTGGTCCAATTCGCGTTCCACGTGCCACACCTGACCGTCGCGGATCGCGGGGCGTGGGCGGCGGTTCTGGATATCGTAGCGGTAATGGCGGCCGATGGCGGAGAACCGGGCGTGCCAGTCAGGCACGGTCTCGACCACCTCCAGCACCACCACGGCGTGCGGCTTGAGGTGGAAGTTCAGCGCCTCCCGGATGCGGAGCGGCGAGAGGTCGGAGGTGAAGTCGATCTGCACCACCTGTCCTGCGGCATGCACGCCCGCGTCGGTGCGCCCAGCCGCCGTCGTCTCGAACGGACGGTCCCCCGCAATGCGGTACACCGCCGCGTCCAGCACGGTCTGGATGGACACCCCGTTGATCTGGCGCTGCCATCCCACGAAGCCGCGCCCGTCATATTCGATCAGTAGCGCCACCCGCCGCATCAAGGATCAGCCAAGCCGGGTGCCGGCTGGCACCGGCCTGCCACGGAGGAACGCGACGGCGTCGAGCGGTGCGCGCCCGGCGGCCTGCACGCGGACGAGGCGCAGCACGCCTGATCCGCAGGCAACCGTGAGCGTCGCGTCAAGCGTCTCGCCGGGGATGCCCCCGCCTGCCTCGGGAATCGCCGCAAGCACCTTGAGCATTTCGCCGCCGAGCGAAGTGGTGGTGCCTGGCCAGGGATTGAGCGCCCGCACGCGCCGGCCCAGCGTTTCAGCATCGAGCGTCCAGTCCAGCCTGCCATCCTCGCGGGTCAGCTTGGGGGCGTACGTCACACCGGTCTCGGGCTGCGGCGTGGGCACGGGCGCCTCATTCAGTGCCCGGGCGATCAGCCGGCCACCGATTTCGGCCAGCGTGTCGTGCAGCATCGAAGCCGTGGTCTCGAATGTGATCGCGGTTGCCTCGTGCAGCAGCATGGCGCCGGTGTCGAGGCCAGCGTCCATCTGCATGACGGTCACGCCGCTCTCGTGGTCCCCGGCCAGGATCGCCGCCTGAATCGGCCCCGCACCGCGCCAGCGCGGCAGCAGGCTCGCATGAATATTGAGGCAGCCGTGCCGTGGGGCGGCCAGCATAGCGGCTGGGAGGATGAGGCCGTATGCCGCGACCACGGCGGCGTCGAGTTCCAGTGCCGCGAACGCCGCGTGCTCGCTGGCGTCGTGGCGCAACCGCGCCGGTGACCGGACTGGCAGGCCAAGCGCCTCGGCGGCAAGCTGGACTGGGGATTTGCGGACCGCTTGGCCCCGGCCCGCCGGGCGCGGGGGTTGGGTGTAAACGGCCGCGATATCGTGGCCCGCCGCGTGCAAGGTGCGAAGTGCGGGTACGGCGAAATCGGGGCTGCCCATGAAGGCGAGGCGCAAATCAGAGATCCTTCAGGCGTTGTTCCTTGGCCAGCCGTCGCATGATCATGTTGCGTTTCAACGGGGAAAGGTGATCGATGAACAGCACGCCGTCGAGATGGTCGATCTCGTGCTGCAGGCAGGCCGCCAACAACCCGTCGGCCGAGATGTCCCGCTTGGCGCCCTTTTCGTCGAGGTAACGCACGCGTACCTCAGCCGGGCGGGTCACATCGGCATACTGGCCGGGCAACGACAGGCAGCCTTCCTCACGGGTGAACAACTCGGTGCTGACCGCCACGATCTCCGGGTTGATCAGCACGATGGGCTGGCGCTTGTCGCCGGGCATCAAATCGACCACGACGAGGCGGAGGCGCGAGCCTACCTGGGGCGCCGCAAGGCCGATTCCGGGAGCGCGATACATCGCATCGAACATGCGCGGCACCAGCGCGCTCACACTCTGCCTGTCCGACGGAAGCACCGGAATGGCACGCTGCTTCAGGGACGGATGCGGCGCGATCAGTATTTGCAGAACCGGATCGAGTCCGGCTGGCGCTTCAGTGACGAGGTCGGTCATGTCCAGGATGTAGCCGCCCGGCGCGACGCGATCAACGCCTGCGGTGTGACGTGTGCCGCGCATCTTGCAATCGGTGATTATGCGTCCAAACTAAATAATGCTGGGTTGCCAAGATGGGACACGGCATTTGCTTCGCTCGATTGAGGGGGCCTTCGATGACGACACGCATGTTCGCGTCACCTTTGTTTCTGGGGTTCGATCATCTGGAACAGATGCTCGAACGTGCGGCCAAGTCGTCGTCTGATGGCTATCCACCTTACAACATCGAGCAGGTCAGCCCGGTCGAGTTACGGATTACTCTCGCCGTTGCTGGGTTCTTTATGGACGACCTGCAAATCACGCAGGAAGACAATCAGTTGGTGATACGTGGGCGGCAGACCGACGACAGCCAGGGACGTGTGTTCCTGCATCGCGGCATCGCGGCCCGGCAGTTCCAGCGAGCTTTCGTGATGGCCGAGGGCATCGAGGTCAAAGGAGCATGGCTCGATAACGGCCTGCTGCACATCGATCTCGCGCGTCCGCAGCCGGAAACTCGCGTGAAGACCATTCGAATCGGTACACAAAGCGCATCGAACGAGACTACGATCACAGAGAACAATGTCGAATCGACTGAAGAGCGCTGAGTTACCATATCTAAACTTCTATGGCCGCGACCTGCGGTCAAACCAGATTGCCGGCGGTGGCGTTGCATTCGCAAGGCACCGCGCTCGGATGGAGGCTTTAATGACTTTCCAAACCAGTTTCGACGTCGATAACGCCACGCCTGTGGAGATCGTCGACATACGTCATTTGTCGATCGAGCAACTTGCGCGTCTCGGGGTTTCGCAGATCGCCTATGTGAAGCCGGTCCAGTTGAACGGCGCGATCGCCTACGCGATCCATGCCGCCGATGGGACGCCGATGGCCGTGGCGGGTGACCGTGACCTTGCTATCGCCGCCGTGGTCCAGCACGAGATGATGGCGACTCTGGTCCACTGATCCGGGGCCACAACCGCACTACGGACGACGAGCCACATGAGGTGCTCGTCGTCCGTTTAGGGGCGATGGGCGACTTTGTACTGTCGTTCGGCCCGTTTGCCGCGATCCGCGAGCGTCATCCGGCCGCTCGGATTACGTTACTCACCACGCAGCCTTTCCAAGAACTCGCAAATCTTTCGCCGTGGTTCGACGAGGTAATCGTGGATCAGCGGCCTGGGATGTGGAATACAATCGGTG
This sequence comes from Rhodospirillales bacterium, assembly GCA_025350425.1. Lineage (GTDB taxonomy): Bacteria > Pseudomonadota > Alphaproteobacteria > Acetobacterales > Acetobacteraceae > JANXTF01. Next base: position 2,338 of record JANXXW010000164.1, on the reverse strand, counting down.
TCGTGGCACTCGCCAGACAGCTCCGGCGATACGACCTCGTCTACGATCTTCAGACTTCGGCAAGGTCGGCATGGTATTTCCTGCTTGCGGGCCGACCTCGATGGTCGGGTGTGGCACGGGGATGTTCCTTGCCACACGCCAATTCCCGCCGTGACTTCATGCACACGACGGAGCGTCAACGTGAACAAATGGAGATGGCCGGAATCGCCCGTTTCCCCATGCCAGATCTGGCTTGGCTGGCCAGCCGGCCTGCACCGGCCATCCCGCCACGGGCGATGCTGCTGATTCCGGGTGCCGCGCCCCATCGCCCTGCCAAGCGATGGCCGGCCGCCCGGTTTGGAGAACTCGGCCGGTTGTTGGTGACGCGAGGGATGGCGCCGGTGATCGTGGGTTCCAAGGCTGAAGCGCCGCTGGCGACCGCCATTCGTGCGATCTGCCCGGAGGCGATCGACCTGACGGGAGGCACCGACATCCCCGCAATTGCGGCATTGGCATCGCGGGCAGAGTTGGCGGTCGGTAACGATACCGGGCCGATGCATCTTGCCGCTGCCATGGGATGCCGCTGCGTGGTGCTGTTTTCCGCCGAAAGCGACCCCTGTCTCACGGCGCCACGTGGGCCGGCCGGCAGCTGGCCTACCATCCTGCGCGAGAATGACTTGGCCGATCTGCCGGTTGCGAGGGTTGCAGCGGCGCTTGGCTGACGGCATAGGAACGCGCCTTGTTTTCAATTCAGCCCAGGAGTGCCTGATCATGCCCGCGATCACCCTGCCCGACGGTTCCGTGCGCCGTTTCGACGGGGCGGTGACGGGCACCGAGGTGGCCGAGGCAATCGGGCCGGGCTTGGCGCGCGCAGCTCTGGCGATGCGGCTGGATGGTAGGCTTGAGGATTTGTCGCGCCAGATCGATCACGATGCCAGCGTGGTGTTCGTGACCCGGCGTGACCCGGATGCGTTGGAACTGATCCGCCACGATACCGCGCACGTGCTCGCCGAGGCGGTGCAGGCGCTATATCCCGGCACGCAGGTCACGATCGGGCCGTCTATCGAGAATGGCTTCTATTACGACTTCGCCCGCAATGCCCCGTTCACACCCGAGGATTTCCCGGCGATCGAGGCCAAGATGCGTGAGATCGTCGCGCGCGGCGCCCCGTTCCGGCGCGAAGTGCGGGACCGCGACGAGGCTATCGCGTTCTTCGAGGCGCGTGGCGAAAGCTACAAGGCCGAGTTGATCCGCGACCTTCCGGTGAGCGAAACGATCACCTTCTACAGCCAGGGCGATTGGATCGACCTTTGCCGCGGGCCGCATATGCGGAATACGGCCGATATCGGGCCAGCCTTCAAGCTGATGAAGGTGGCCGGCGCCTATTGGCGCGGGGATCATCGCAACCCGATGCTCTCGCGCATCTACGGCACCGCGTGGCGCGATCAGAAGGAACTGGACGCCCACCTGCACCAGCTCGAAGAAGCCGAGCGCCGCGACCATCGCCGGATCGGCCGTGACATGGATTTATTCAGCCTCCAGGAGGAGGCGGTCGGCAGCGTGTTCTGGCACCCGAAAGGCTGGCGCCTGTATCGCGCCGCCGAGGACTACATGCGCCGCCGCCTGGACGCCAACGGCTACCAGGAGGTCAAGACCCCGCAACTCGTGGACCGCTCGCTCTGGGAGGCGTCGGGGCATTGGGATAAGTATCGCGAGCACATGTTCCTCGCCCGCGTGGACGAGGAGGACAAGACCCTTGCGCTGAAGCCGATGAACTGCCCGTGCCATGTGCTTATCTTCAACCATGGTCTGCGCAGCTACCGGGAATTACCGCTGCGCCTGGCGGAGTTCGGCTCCTGCCACCGCTACGAGCCCTCAGGCGCGTTGCACGGTATCATGCGCGTGCGGGCCTTTACCCAGGACGACGCGCATATCTTCTGTACCGAGGCGCAGATCTCGGACGAGACGGTCCGGTTCGTGGAATTGTTGTCGTCGGTCTACGCCGATTTCGGGTTCGCCGATTTCCGCGTGAAGTATGCGGACCGCCCCGAAATGCGGGCGGGCGACGACGCGACATGGGACCGCGCGGAGGCGGCGCTCAGGGACGCCTGCGCCCTGGCCGGAGTGGAGTATGAAGTAAACCCCGGCGAAGGCGCGTTCTACGGCCCGAAGCTGGAATTCGTGCTGCGGGACGCCATCGGGCGGGACTGGCAGTGCGGCACGTTGCAGGTGGATTTCGTTCTCCCGGAGCGGCTGGACGCGGTTTATGTCGGTGACGACAGCGCCCGAAAGCGGCCGGTGATGCTGCATCGCGCCATCCTCGGCAGCTTCGAGCGGTTCCTGGGCATCCTGATCGAGC
>JANXXW010000070.1 GCA_025350425.1 Rhodospirillales bacterium | reverse complement strand
CCAAGGCGGCGCTCGAAGCCCTGGTCCGCGCATTGTCCCTGGAGTTGGCCGTGCGCGGCGTGACGGTGAACGCCGTGGTTCCCGGCTACATCCGCAAAGACCCCGGAGCCCAGGCGGCCCTGGCTCCCGCCGCGTTGCAGGCGCAACTCGCACGCATCCCGCTGGGACGGCTGGGCACACCCGACGATGTCGCCGAAGCCATCGCCTTCCTCGTGTCGCCTCAAGCCGGCTACATCACCGGCCACCTGTTGCACGTGAACGGCGGTCTCGTCTGAAATTTCGTGGTCGGCCTACGTCAGCGTCGGATGACGCCCGGCAAACAGCTTTACCGCCGGCTCAGAACATCTCCGGGGCAATCACGTTCTGCGGCTGGTTGGTCAGCAGCGCCGCCGCGATGGTTTCGGCGGATTTACGGCGGATGTCGTTCCACGCTTCCGGGTTGTGGAACGCCGCGTGGGGCGTGATCACCAGCCGCCCTTCCAGCCACGGCTCCTTCGCCCGGTAGGCCCGCAGCAGATCCGGCACCGGCTCCACCGGCGGCTCCACCGGGATCACGTCGAGCCCCGCGCCCGCGATCTGGCCCTCATGCAGCAGCGTCTCCAATGCCGCGAGATCAACGATCGGGCCGCGTGCTGTGTTCACCACCACGGCGCCGGTCGGCAGCATCGACAATTCGCGCAATCCCAGCATTCCCCGCGTCTCGGGCGTCAGCGGCGCATGGATCGAGAGCACGTCGGACTGCGCCAGCAGCGCCTCCAGCGTCCTGGCGCGCCCGATGCCGAGGGCGAGGTCAGACCCGTTCGGCCGGTGGGGATCGTAGAACACCACTCGGAACCCGAACGCCTTGGCCCGCAGCGCCACCGCCGTGCCGATCCGGCCCAGCCCGATGATGCCGAACGTCTGCGTGTCCAGCCGCCGGATCAGCGGCGTCACGATTGGCCGCCACTCCGCCACTGGCTCGTTGCGCTGCGTCTCGTGATACAGAAACAATCCCCGCCGCAGCGCCAGCACCATCGCCATCGCGCTGTCGGCCACCTCCATCGTCCCGTAATCCGGCACGTTGCAGACCATGATGCCCTGTGCCGCTGCCGCTGCGCGGTCCACCCGGTCGTAGCCCACGCCCATCCGTACGATGCAGCGCAGCCGTGGAAAGCGCGCCAGATCCTCGGCCTTCAGGTGGTGGCGAAAGACCATCAGCCCGTCGGCCTGCGCGCAATCCTCGTCCGGCAGGTCGGCGAGCGAGTCGACGATGTGCTTTAGGATGCGCACCTCGGCGCCGAAGATTTCCCGTTCCACGCTCTCATCGGCGTACAGGAACTCCGGATAGAGTATTGTTGTCATTGACCGACATCCTCCCGTCTTGCGCCAAGGCGGCACCTCGCGCAGCTTTGGCACTTGGGTAACAAGCGGAAACGAGGATGTCCATGAACGGCGCCGAAAGCCTGGTCCACACGCTGCTCGCGAGTGGCGTCGATACGTGCTTCGCCAATCCTGGCACTTCCGAGATGCATTTCGTGGCGGCGCTCGACCGCGTTCCCGGAATGCGCTGCGTGCTCGGCCTGTTCGAGGGCGTGGTCACCGGGGCGGCCGACGGCTATGCCCGCATGGCTGACAAGCCTGCCGCCACGCTGCTGCATTGCGCGCCTGGGCTCAGCAACGGTCTCGCCAATCTGCACAACGGCCGCCGCGCCAACACCATGATGGTGAACTGTGTCGGCGACCAGGCGGCCTATCACCGTCCGCTCGATGCCCCGCTGACCGGCGATACCGAGGGCTTCGCGCGCGGCGTCTCCGGTTGGGTCCGCACCGCCAGCCACGCCCGCGATGTCGGCAGCGACGCCGCTGTTGCGGTGCAGGCGGCAATGACCGCCCCCGGCCAGATCGCCACCCTCATCCTGCCGTCCGACACCTGCTGGGACGATGGCGGCGTGGTGGCCGCCGCCCTGCCGGTCCCTCGCGCCGGCACCGCCGACCCTGGCGCCATCACCCGTGCCGCCCGAGTGTTGCGCTCGGGCGAGCCGGTGCTGATCGTGATCGGCGCCCGCGGCCTGCGGGAGAAACCCATCGCCGACGCCCACCGCATCGCCGCTGCGACCGGCGCCCGCCTGCTGGCGGAAGGCTCCAACGCCCGCATCGAACGCGGCCGTGGCCGTTTCGTGCTCGACCGCGTTCCCTACCCCGTTGACACGGCGGTCAAGGCCCTCTCCGGCGTCAAGCACGTCATCCTGGTCGGCGCGGTCCAGCCGACCGCCTTCTTCGCCTATCCCGGCAAGCCCGGCTATCTCACCCCTCCCGACGCCGAGATCCACGTGGTTGCCCGGCCGGACCAGGATGTGGCCGCAGCCATGGCGGCCCTCGCCCACGAACTCGGCGCGCCCATGCTGCCGACGCCGAACATGGAGGGGGTCGATGGCCCTGGTCGTGGCGCCGTCACCAGCGAGGCCGTGGCGCAATCCCTCGCGGCGCTGATGCCCGAACATGCCATTGTCGCCGACGAGAGCGTCACCTTCGGCCGCTCGCTGTTTCCCGTCACCAGCCGCGCTGCGCCGCATGACTGGCTCCAGATCACCGGCGGTGCCATCGGCTGCGGCCTGCCGCTCGCCACCGGCGCTGCCGTCGCCTGTCCGGGTCGGCGCGTGGTCTCGCTGGAGGCGGACGGCTCGGCGATGTACACCATCCAGGCCCTCTGGACCCAGGCGCGCGAGAAGCTCGACGTCACCACGGTGATCTTCTCCAACCGCCAATACGCCATTCTCCTGGGCGAACTGGCAAATGTCGGCGCCAACCCCGGCCGTGTGGCGCTCAGCATGATGGACCTCGGCAACCCCGACATCGACTTCGTGCGCCTCGCTGGCGGCATGGGAGTCGAGGGCGCGCGCGCCGAGACGATGGAGCAGTTCAACGACCTGTTCGCCGCCTCGCTCCGGCGTTCCGGCCCGTTCCTGATCGATCTCGCGACCTGACCTGAACTCGGCTATAACCAACGGCGTCATGCCAACCGATCCCGCCTCCAGCGACGACATCGAGCGTCTGGCCAGTTGCCTCGGCCTCCTCGTCGCCGACGGAGGCGAGGCGGAGAATGCTGCGCGCGCGGTCCGCACCATCGCCCGCCGGGTCGGGCTTACCGGCGGCCAGCTCAAGCAGATGTTCATTGCCGGCGCCACCGGTCCGCTCCGCCCGGCCCCCGACGCCACGGCGGACGAGGATCGCGAGGCCATGCGCCGGGAGCTTTCGGTCGCCGAGATCGCCAGGGTCGCCGCCCGGCGCGAGGTGGCGTTCCTCGATAAGGAGAACGCGTCCCTGCGCCTGACGGTCGGCGAAACCGCCGTCACCGTACGCAGGTGGCGCATCGCCTCCTTCGTGGCGGCGTTCCTGTTCGTGGGCCTGTTTGTCGCCACCGCGCTCCGCACCCCTACGGCGGTATCCCTCGCCCCGGTCGATCATGCCGGCCAGGACGCGACGCCCTTCGGTCGTGCCGCCATCGTCCGATCCGGCGGGGCCACGCTGTTCGACGCGCCCGACAGCGCCTCGGCCAACAAGACGCCGTTGGTGGCCGGCACACATCTTATCGTCCGGCGCCTGCTGTGGCGGACCCTCCAGCAATGGGCGGAGGTCGAGATCGGCGTGGGCGGGCGTACCGGCTACGTTGTCACCATAGGGATCGACCTGTCCTGAGCCTCGCTCCCGAGCGCGAGTGCCTGCTCGTCCTTCAATCCAACGCCGGTCAGCCCCAGCCGCCGCATCTCCGCGATGAGCCATAGTAGCTTGTCCGCCGCCGCCGGAACCGCCAGCCCCTCCGGCCGGATGTTGGAGACGCAGTTGCGCTCCGCGTCCGTGCGCCCGGCCGCCGGTCCCCCTGGGAGATAGGCGCCCAGGCTGTCCGCCGCCGACAGCCCGGGCCGCTCACCGATCAGCACCAGCGTGGCCGCTGCCCGCAACGCCGCCCCGACATGGTCGCCCAGCGCCACCCGGGCCTGGGTCGCGATCACCACCACGGACGGCCCGAGCCTCGGTAGCAGCAGCTCCAGCAGCGCCGGCGCGTGGGATGCCACTGCCAAGGCCGAGAGGCCGTCGGCCAGCACCACCGCAAAGCATCCCGGCAAGGGGCGCGCGGCCAGCGCCGTCGCATCGTCCGGATCGAGCGTCCGGCCAAGATCGGGCCGCAGAAGGAACGTCGGCCGGTCCGGGCAGATGGATTTCACCGCAACCGTAACGACCCCTGCCGCCGCCAGCCTCGCCCGCAAGGCGACGACGTCGAGCGCCGAATGCACCGCGTCGCGCGCGGCGGCGTGGGCCGCCTGGAATTGCAGATGCGCCGTGGTCGGCAGCCCGTTGCCAACCCGCCCGAGCCCGATACGCGCCGGCGTGAACCGGCGCAGGCCACGCAATATCGCGGGCGTGTCGCTGTCGCTCATGCCGCTGACGCCACCGCCTGGGTCAGTTGCGGTGGCAACCGGGCGGGCAGGGTGGTCCCGTCCAGGCCCATCCGCTCCAGCCACGCCTCGAACTCCGGCGCCGGCCGCTTGCCGAGCACTCCGCGCACGTAAAGCCCGTCATGGAACGAGGTGCTCTGATACGACAGCATCACGTCGTCGGCTCCTGGCACGCCCATGACGTAGCTGACACCGGCCACGCCCAGCAGCGTCAGCAGCGCGTCCATGTCGTCCTGGTCGGCCTCGGCATGGTTGGTATAGCAGACATCCACCCCCATCGGCAGGCCGAGCAGCTTGGCGCAGAAATGGTCCTCCAATCCTGCCCGGGTGATCTGCTTGCCGTCGTACAGGTATTCCGGCCCGATGAAGCCCACCACCGAGTTCACCAGCAGCGGCTCGAAAGTGCGCGCCACCGCGTAGGCCCGCGCCTCGATGGTCTGCTGGTCCACCCCGTGATGCGCGCCGGCCGAAAGCGCGCTGCCCTGTCCGGTCTCGAAATACATCACGTTGCGTCCTACCGTCCCACGGTGCAGCGACAGCGCGGCATCCCGCGCTTCGGCCAGCAACCCGAGCGTCACGCCGAAGCTCCGGTTGGTCGCCTCGGTGCCGCCGATGGACTGGAACAACAGGTCGACCGGCGCGCCGCGCTCGATCGCCCGCAGTGTGGTTGTCACATGCGCCAGCACGCAGGTCTGCGTCGGTGCTTCCGATCGCGCGCGCACCTCGTCAAGCATATGCAGCAGCGCGATCGTCCCCGGCACGCTGTCGGTGGCCGGGTTCACGCCGATGCAGGCGTCCCCGGCCCCCAGCAGAAGCCCGTCCAGCGTAGAGGCGGCGATCCCGCGCAGGTCATCGGTCGGGTGGTTCGGCTGCAACCGGACCGACAGTCGGCCGGGCAGGCCGATCGTGTTGCGGAAGGCGGTCGTCACCCGGCACTTCGCCGCGACCGCGATCAGGTCCTGCAACCGCATGATCTTGCTGACCGCGGCCGCCATCTCCGGCGTGATCCCCCAGCGAATGCCGGCCAGCGCTGCCGCGTCCGCCTCGCCGAGCAGCCAGTCTCGGAAGCCGCCAACGGTCAGGTGCGACACTGGCGCGAACGCTGCCCGGTCGTGCCCGTCCACGATCAGCCGCGTGACGTCGTCGGTCTCGTAGGGCACCACCGGCTCGGCCAGGATGTCCGCGAGCGGCAAATCGGCCAGCGCCAGTTGGGCTGCAACCCGTTCGGTGGCCGAAGCCGCCGCCAGCCCAGCCAGCACATCGCCGGACCGTGCCGGCGTCGCGCGCGCCAGAAGCGTCCGCAGATCGGGGAAGCGAAACTTTGTGCCGCCGAGGGTGTATTGATGAGTCACCCCGTCACCTCGCCAGAAAACCCTGGACTCGTGCAAGGGCTTCCTTTAACAGCCCGTGCTCAATCAGAACGCGGGAGACTTCCGCGCCGCCTCGCTATGGCGGCTGGACGTCGTTGGTACCGCGGTCTCTTGGCAGTGAAGGACCAGGGATATGGCGAAGAAGATCGTCGGCTACATCAAGTTGCAGATTCCGGCTGGCAAGGCCAATCCGTCGCCGCCCGTGGGTCCTGCCCTGGGCCAGCGCGGCTTGAACATCATGTCGTTCGTGAAAGAGTTCAACGCGGCGACGCAGGGTCTCGAGCCAGGGATGCCTATCCCCGTGGTCATTACCGCGTTCGGTGACCGCACGTTCACCTTCATCACCAAGACGCCGCCGAACACCTACTTCCTCAAGAAGGCCGCCGGCATCACCAAGGGCACGACCACGCCCGGCAAGGGCGCCACCGTGGGCCGTGTCACCACGTCCCAGCTGCGCACCATCGCCGCCGAGAAGATGAAGGACATGAACGCCGGATCGGTTGAGGCCGCCGTCAGCATGTTGGCTGGCAGCGCCCGCTCGATGGGCATCACCGTGGTGGAGGGCTGATCCATGGCACACGATAAGCGTCTGGCCGCTGGCTACGAGACTTTCGACCGCACCAAGAGCTACGGCCTCGCTGAGGCGATCGCCATGGTGAAGTCCAACGCGAAGGCGAAGTTCGACGAGACCGTCGAGATGTCGCTCAACCTGGGCGTCGATCCCCGCCACGCCGATCAGATGGTGCGTGGCCTCGTCGGCCTGCCCAACGGAACCGGCAAGACAGTGCGCATCGGCGTGTTCGCGCGCGGCGCCAAGGCCGAGGAGGCGCTGGCCGCCGGGGCCGACATCGTCGGCGCCGACGATCTGGCCGAGAAGATCCAGGCTGGCGAAATCGACTTCGATCGTTGCATCGCAACACCTGACCTGATGGGCGTCGTCGGTCGCCTGGGCAAGATCCTTGGACCACGCGGCCTGATGCCGAACCCTCGCCTCGGCACCGTGACGATGGACGTCAAGGGTGCGATCGCGGCGGCTCGCGCCGGCCAGGTCGAGTTCCGCGCCGAGAAGGCCGGCATCATCCATGCTGGTATCGGCAAGGCGAGCTTCCCAGCCGAAAAGCTGCTGGAGAACGCCCTCGCGCTGGCCGACGCCATCGTCAAGGCGAAGCCGGCGGGAGCCAAAGGCACCTACCTCCAGAAGGCAGCGCTCAGCTCCACCATGGGGCCGGGCATTCGTCTGGACGTAGCGACGCTTACGGTCTGATCGACCGAACAGAATACGCCCGGTCGTAAGGCCGGGCGGGCAGGGGGCGGGAGCCCCCGAAACCTGTCCAAGAACGCACGTCATCTTTCGGGATGATAATGACTCCGGCTTCCGGGGCCGCGCGCGTAGACGGGGAAGCCAGAATTTGCCGGACAGCTCTGCTGTCGTGTGAGTTCATGGCGGTTCCGAGGACAGGCGAACCGGGTGTTCCGGTCGCCTCGCGGCGGCTGGGCCACCCATAGGGCAACCCGGCGGAATGCGGTCCAAACGCATTACGCCAGAATGGAGACGGGTATTGGACCGTACGGAGAAGCAAAAGTTCGTTGCCTCCCTCGCGTCCGTCTTCGCAGAAACGTCCATGGTTGTGGTCACTCGCCCTACGGGGCTGACCGTTGCCGAGGCGACACTTCTGCGTAAACGGATGCGCGAGGCCGGCGCGACCTTCAAGGTTGCGAAGAACCGGCTGGCCACGCTCGCCCTGGATGGGACCCAATTCGACGGGCTCAAGCCAATGATGAAGGGACCGACCGCGCTCGCGTGGTCGCACGATCCCGTCGCAGTGGCGAAGGCGGCCGTCGAGTTCGCCAGGACCAACGAGAAGTTCGAAGTGATCGGTGGATCGCTTGGAGCCCGGATGCTGAACGCGGACGGGATCAAGGCGCTTGCCGAACTGCCGAGCCTTGATGTGTTGCGGGCCGGTCTGCTGGGGATGATATCCACCCCGGCGACGCGGATCGCGGCCATTCTTCAGGCGCCGGGCGGACAGCTCGCCAGGGTCTTTGGGGCCTATGCCAGACGGGATGAGGCAATAGCCGCCTGATCGCGCGCCGGTGCACCCGGCTTGCGAGGAACCAACCAAAACTCTATCGTATATTAAGGGAATCACGAGATATGGCCGACCTACAGAAACTGGCTGAAGAGCTTTCCAGCCTGACCGTGCTTGAAGCCGCTGAGCTGTCGAAACTGCTTGAGGAGAAATGGGGCGTTTCCGCCGCCGCGCCGGCC
>JANXXW010000046.1 GCA_025350425.1 Rhodospirillales bacterium | reverse complement strand
GGTTGCCCGCACGCAGATCGAGCAGCCTTAGCGACACGCGCAACCGGTCCGGCACACGTTGGATTGTTCCGTCCAGAAGAAAGTCGATACCGAACGCGCGCCGGATCGCGGTCTCGTCGCGCGTCTGCGTGGCGTAGCGCGCGAGTGAACTGGAGGAAACCAGGAACATCCAGCGAAACCGCGCCAGTGCCGATGTAATCTCCTCGGCCAAACCTGTTGACAGATGCGCCTCCGCTTCACTCGTGCCGACAAGCTGCAAGGGCAGCACACCGACACGCGCCCCGCCCCGCGCCGCCTGTGGCTTGGGTTCGCCTACCTTGTCGCTCCGCTGTTCACCCCGCACATCCGGTCGACTTTCCGGCCGGGCCTCGACGCGGGCTTCGGGTGGACGCGTATTCGGCCGTATTTCAGGTTGGCGAAATCCAGTAGCGGGCGCCGTCGCCACAATCGGAACCGCCGACGTGCGGGCTGGTCCGGCCGCGCGGACCTCCGCCAGAAGCCGCTGGGTTTCCTCCGATGGCTGCGCGTCCAGTTGATCGGCCAGCACGGTGCGGCAGCGTTCATACGCCTGGATAGCCATCCCGCGCTCGCCCCTGGCTGCGTAGGCTCGCATCAGCGAGCGCCACGCCCCCTCGTGCGAGCGGTCGATCGCCAACAACTGCTGCGCCGCCGAGATGATAAGCTCGGGCTCGCTCTGCCCTCGGAGCAAGGCCTCTGCCAATGTGCGAGCGCGATCGCTCAAGCGCTCGCGCTCGGCGGCCAGCCAGTTGTCGAACGCGGGATCGACACCGTCGAGGTCTTCCAGCAATTCGCCATCGAGCAAGGCCAGGGCCGCGGGCTTCTGTGGCGATGCGCGCAGCACTTCCTCGACGTCAATCCACACGGTTCCCGGCCGCAACAGAAGGTGGTCGCGGTTGATCGAGAGGATCTGGTTTCCAACCGGGCTTAAGGCGTCGAGCAAGCGGTGGACTTCTTGCCGAAGCGAGGCTCGCGCCTGCTCCTCCGGACGCCGACTCCAGAGCATTTCCGCGACCTTGCCGCGCAGCACCGGACGAGGCGCCGACAGCGCAAGGATGGCGAGCAGCGCACGCGTTTTTCGTCCCGTCGGGAGGATACTTTCGCTGGTGAGCGTCCATGCTTCCATTTGACCAATGAGACGAAGCCGAACCATCACAGGGTCAGACGAGACTGTGCCGGACAGCTGTGCGGTCTCTCTTTGCGTTGCGGCCACGATCATTTAACGATCCTTTCCCCGGCGGGGCTGAGATTCTCGACCAGTACGCCGCGAACGGGCTCCCTGAGACGAATAAAGTCTCATGGAAACTCGCCGACACGTCACCTTGTCGTTAGCATACTGCATACCTGAATATGCGCGTTATATCACCGTTCCATTCACCGTTATAACGTTCCAGCCATTTTTCCGCCTGCGAAAGTTCCCCCTCAGAAATCTTTTCGAGCGGGGCCAAATATGATGTCTCGTCTTCTCCCGTCTTGTCCAGGCGGGCACGGGCACGCAAACCATCCTTTGCGATTGCCACCACCTCGCGCGCGAGATCACGCAATGTTCCGCGGCCCCATTTGGCTGAAAGACCGAGACGCGGCACGACTGGGCGCAACGACAAGAAGTCTTGCGGGTTATAACTAGCAATCAATGCCTCGACGGCCACGAGCGCCGCATCGTCATAAAGTAACCCGACCCAAAGCGCCGATTGGGCGAGCATCATCTCCGGCGAGCCGGCGTCTGCACCCCGCATTTCCAGAAACCGCTTGAGACGAACGTCGGTGAACACCGTGGTCATGTGATCGCCGAAATCGCCCACGGTCGCCTCGCCCAGCCCGGTGCCGCCAAGTCCGGTGCCGCCAAGCCGTCCAGCCATGAAATCCCGAAAGGACTTGCCCGCAACGTCGATATAGCGGCCCTCGCGATGGACGAAATACATGGGTGTGTCGAGCAACCACTCGACATATCGCTCGAACCCGAAGCCATCCTCGAAGAACACCGAGGGAATGCCGGAACGCTCGTTATCAACATCCGTCCACACCTCCGCGCGAGCAGATTGCATCCCGTTCGGGCGGCCTTCGGTAAACGGTGAGTTGGCGAACCATGCCGTCGCCAGCGGTTGCAACAGCAGCGCTACGCGCAGCTTGCGTATCATTTCTGTTTCGGAGGCGTAATCCAGGTTGACCTGCACGGTGCAGGTCCGGGTCATCATGTCCAGACCGCGCTGTCCCACCAACGGCATATAGCGCCGCATGATGGCGTAGCGGCCCTTTGGCATCCAAGGCATCTCGTCCCGCTTCATGGTCGGGTGGAAGCCGAGTGGGATGAAGCCAAGGCCGAGCGGTTCGGCGACCGCGCGAACATGGGCGAAATGTGCGTCGAACTCCGCTCGCGTCTCGTGAAGAGTCTCCAACGGGGCGCCCGACAGCTCGAGCTGCCCGGCGGGCTCCAGCGATACCGATGCACCGTCGTGGTCGACGCCTTGTCCTTTTAGACCGATCGGGTTGCCGCTATCGTCGATCGCAGACCAATCAGATCCTTCCATTTCCTCGAGCAGCGCCCGGATACCATCCGGCGCGTAGGGCGGCGGCGTCAGGTCAGCATACCGAAACCCGAACTTCTCGTGCTCCGTCCCGATCCGGAATGCTTCCTTCGGCTTGCAACCTTCGGCGATATAATCGGCAAGCTGGCGCGCCGACGTGATCGGCGTCGCGTCGGTGTCTCCGGGATTGGACATTGGGCTTCCGGTCGTTGAGCGGTCGGGCAGACAAAGATTACATCGCCAGAAAGGAGAGGAGTGCCCGAACAGTCAAGCTCCCGCCAATCATGGCGGCTCGGCGCGATGCTTGTTTCAGGATTGACCCAGGGCTGTTCGCGCGTGCAGGTGGCGCAATGGCCGGCTATACCGACATCGTCACCGAAGGCTGGGTTGCACGACTGCCACGCCCGTGGCTGCCCTATGTGCTGCTCGCACGGCTGGACCGGCCGATTGGCGCGTGGCTGCTGTTCCTGCCCGGGCTTTGGTCGATCCTGCTCGCCCGTGCAGCGCCAGGCCGCAGCGCTGGACTGGTGGCGCTATTCCTCATCGGCGCGTTCGTGATGCGCGGCGCGGGTTGCGTGGTCAACGATATGTGGGACCGCGATATGGACCGCCGTATCACCCGCACCGCCGGCCGTCCGCTCGCGTCCGGCATGATCGGGATGCGCCAGGCGGCATTGTTCCTGGCGGCGCTGTTGGCGATCGGGCTGGCGATCATGCTGCAGCTCAGTCCGTTGGCCCAGGTCCTGGGTGTGCTGTCGCTGGCGCTTGTGGCGACTTATCCCCTGGCCAAGCGCGTCACGTGGTGGCCGCAACTGATGCTGGGCTTCACCTTTGGATGGGGGGCACCGATGGGGTTCGCTGCGGCCTCGGGCAACCTCAACGGGACTGCCGGCGCGCTGTATGCGGCGGCCATCCTCTGGATTCTGGGCTACGACACAATCTACGCGCATCAAGATCGCGAGGACGACGCGTTGGTCGGCGTACATTCCACCGCGCGCCTGTTTGGCGCACGCACCAAGCCCTTTCTCGCCACCTGCTATTTTGGCACCGTCGCTCTGCTGCTGATCGCCGGCTGGTGGGCCGGGCTCTCGATCTGGTTCGACGTCGCGATGGTTATCCCCGCCCTCCTCCTGGGCTGGCAGGTCGTCCGCCTCGAAATCGGCGACCCCGGCGCCTGCCTGCGTTTGTTCAAACTCAATCGCGACGTCGGCCTTGCGGTGGCGGCGGCAATCATTCTCGGCCGGCTTTGATGCGCATCGCCGATCCCGAGGCTTTCGTCATGGCAAACACCGTGCTGGCGACCTCGCCGCTGGTGCCCGAAATCGTGCTGAGGCTTGCGACCGAGATCACGCCGATCTGGCAGGCGACCGAGGCATGGCTGCGCGACACCGGCACCGAGCCGCCTTTCTGGGCCTTCGCCTGGCCGGGCAGCCAGGCCCTGGCCCGCCACGTTCTCGATCACCCGGAACTCGTTCGTGGCCGCCACGTGCTCGACTTCGCGGCCGGTGGCGGCCTCGCCGCGATCGGTTGCATGATGGCTGGGGCGGCATCGGTTGAGGCGGCCGAGATCGACCCGCTGGCCGCCGCCGTCATCCAGCTGAACGCGCGCGCCAATGGCATGACGCTCGACGCCGTGGCGGCCGATATCGTCGGCGCCGAGTGCCGGTGGGACCTCATTCTATGCGGCGCCGGGCGCCATGACGGGCGGCCAGTTGTGCGTCTCCGATTTCCGACGGGAGGCCCAAGCGTAAAGCGCATCGT
>JANXXW010000037.1 GCA_025350425.1 Rhodospirillales bacterium | reverse complement strand
GCAAGCGCGTCGACTACTCGGGCCGTTCGGTCATCGTGGTGGGTCCGGAACTGAAGCTGCATCAGTGCGGGCTGCCGAAGAAGATGGCGCTCGAACTGTTCAAGCCGTTCATCTACTCGAAGCTGGAAAAATACGGCCACGCGACGACCATCAAGGCCGCCAAGCGGATGGTGGAGAAGGAGCGTCCTGAGGTGTGGGACATCCTCGAAGAGGTGATCCGCGAGCATCCGGTGATGCTCAACCGCGCACCGACCCTCCATCGTCTGGGAATTCAGGCGTTCGAGCCGGTGCTGATCGAAGGCAAGGCGATCCAGCTGCATCCCCTGGTCTGCACCGCCTTCAACGCCGATTTCGACGGCGACCAGATGGCGGTGCACGTGCCGTTGTCGCTGGAAGCGCAGCTTGAAGCCCGCGTGCTGATGATGTCGACCAACAACATCCTCAGTCCCGCGAACGGCAAGCCGATCATCGTGCCGAGCCAGGACATCGTGCTGGGCATCTACTACCTGTCGCTGGAAACGCCCGAGTTCCGCGTCGCCTCCGATGAGCAGTGCCCGGCGTTCGGCACGATCGGCGAGATCGAGCATGCCTTGCAGGCGCGCGTGTTGCAGTTGCACGACAAGATCCGCGCGCGTTTCCACACCATCGACGCGACGGGCGCCAAGATCATCCAGAAAGTCGTCACCACGCCCGGCCGCATGCTGATCGCCCAGGTGCTGCCGAAGCATCCGGCGGTGCCATTCAGCCTGATCAACCGCCAGTTGACCAAGAAGAACGTCTCCGATGTGATCGACGCCGTCTACCGCCATTGCGGCCAGAAGGAGTGCGTGATCTTCGCCGACCGGCTCATGGGGCTCGGTTTTGCCCAGGCGGCCAAGGCGGGCATCAGCTTCGGCAAGGACGACATGATCATTCCGGAGAGCAAGCCGGAGATGATCGCCAAGACCAAGGGCGAAGTGCGCGAGTTCGAGCAGCAGTATCAGGACGGTCTGATCACGGCGGGCGAGCGCTACAACAAGGTGGTCGACGCCTGGTCGCGCTGCACCGACGAGGTGGCCGGCGCCATGATGAAGGAGATCTCCAAGCAGGAGATCGGCCGGCAGACCAACTCGGTGTGGATGATGAGCCATTCCGGTGCCCGTGGCTCGCCGGCGCAGATGCGCCAGCTGGCCGGGATGCGCGGCCTCATGGCCAAGCCGTCCGGTGAGATCATCGAGCAGCCGATCATCGCTAACTTCAAGGAAGGCCTCTCGGTTCTCGAATACTTCAACTCCACTCACGGCGCTCGCAAGGGCCTCGCGGACACGGCGCTGAAGACCGCGAACTCGGGCTACCTCACGCGGCGACTGGTTGACGTGGCGCAGGACTGCATCATCGTCGAGGACGATTGCGGCACCGAACGCGGCCTGACCGTGAAGGCGGTTATGGACGGCGGCGAGGTCGTCTCCTCCGTTGCCGAACGCATCCTGGGCCGCACCACGGCTGAAGATGTGCTCGACCCGTCGAACAACTCGATCATCCTTCGCAACAACCACCTGATCGAGGAGGAGGATGCTGAGCGGGTCGACGTGGCCGGCGTGGAGGCGGTGAAGATCCGCTCCGTGCTTACCTGCGAAGCCAAGGTCGGCGTCTGCGCGCATTGCTACGGTCGCGACCTCGCGCGCGGCACGCCGGTCAACACCGGTGAAGCCGTGGGCGTCATCGCGGCGCAGTCGATCGGCGAGCCCGGCACGCAGCTCACGATGCGCACGTTCCACATCGGTGGCGCCGCACAGCGTGGTGCCGAGCAGAGCGCCGTCGAGGCCAGCCATGACGGCATCGCGACGATCAACAACCGCAACGTCGTCAACAACAGCCAGGGCATTCCAACCGTCCTGAGCCGTAATTGTGAGATCGTGCTGACCGACGACAAGGGCCGTGAACGGGCGCGCTTCCGCGTACCTTACGGTGCTCGCCTGCTCGTGGAGGAGGGTGCCACCGTCACCCGCCTGCAGAAGCTGGCCGAGTGGGACCCGTACACCCTCCCGATCATCACCGAGCAGGCTGGCCGGGTCGAATACCTCGACCTTATGGACAGCGTCACGCTGATCGAACGAATGGACGAAGTCACCGGGCTCACCTCCAAGGTGGTCGTGGACTACAAGCAGGCGGCGCGCGGCGTCGATCTGCGTCCGCGACTACAGTTGAAGGACGCCAAGGGCGAGATCATTCGCATGGTGAACGGCACTGACGCGCGTTACTTCCTGGCCCCGGATTCCGTGCTCTCGGTCGAGAACGGTGCCGAGGTCGCGGCCGGTGACGTGCTGGCGCGCATTCCGCGTGAAGGCAGCAAGACTCGCGACATCACCGGCGGTCTGCCGCGTGTGGCCGAGTTGTTCGAGGCTCGCCGTCCCAAGGACCACGCCATCATTGCTGAGAACGACGGTCGAGTGGAGTTCGGCAAGGACTACAAGGCGAAGCGTCGGATCATCGTGAAGAACGATGAGACGGAAGAAAGCAGCGAATACCTGGTACCGAAGGGCAAGCACGTATCGGTGCAGGAGGGTGACTTCGTTCGCCGGGGAGACCCGTTGGTCGATGGCCCGCGTGTGCCGCACGACATCCTCAAGGTGCTTGGGGTCGAGGCGCTGTCCGACTATCTCGTGAACGAGATCCAGGACGTCTACCGGCTCCAGGGCGTGAAGATCAACGATAAGCACATCGAGGTGATCGTTCGCCAGATGCTCCAGAAGGTTGAGATCCTGGAGCCCGGCGATACCACATACCTTACCGGCGAGCAGGTCGACCGCTTGGAGTTCGAAGCGGAGAACGTGAAGCGTCTCAACGCTGGTGATCGCTTGGCGACTGCGATGCCGGTGCTCCAGGGTATCACCAAGGCCAGCCTGCAGACCCACAGCTTCATCAGCGCGGCCTCGTTTCAGGAGACCACGCGGGTGCTGACCGAGGCCGCCACGGCGGGCAAGGTGGATACGCTGCTGGGCCTGAAGGAGAACGTGATCGTTGGACGGCTTATCCCGGCTGGCACGGGGGCGGTGATGAACCGTCTGCGCGCCATCGCCGCCGGGCGCGACCAGCACAACCGTGGCCTGCTCCAGGCCACTGAGGTGCCGGCTCTCAGCGCGCGTGATCTCGCCGCGGAGTAGACTCGACACTCTACAAGCATCACGTTGATGTTGCATGGAAGGCCGGCGGTGGAAGCATCGTCGGCCTTTATGTTTTCGGGAAACCAGGCGTCACTGAGCTTGACTCGGCGGCCCCCCACCAGTAGAGATCGCGCCCTCGGTCGACCCCATGATGTTCGGGTGGCTGTCGTTCGCAAGGCCCCAATTCGTGTGGCGCCGCTTCCGGTCTAGTCCGGTTGCCCAGGCCACGCGTTAGGACCAACCCGCACATGGGCTTCCCATGACGTGCGGGGTTTTCTTGTGGATGGCAGTCTTCGCACAACGCGGGAGGTGCCAAGCAGGATGTAAAGAGGGCGTATGCCGACCATCAACCAGTTGATTGCCCATGGGCGTGAGCCCGCAGCCAAGCGCAACAAGGTGCCCGCGCTACAGGGGTGCCCGCAGAAGCGCGGCGTCTGCACGCGGGTGTATACAACGACCCCGAAGAAACCGAACTCGGCACTTCGTAAGGTCGCCAAGGTGCGCCTGACGAATGGCTACGAAGTGGTGAGCTACATCCCCGGCGAGGGTCACAACCTGCAGGAGCACAGCGTCGTGCTGATCCGTGGCGGGCGCGTGAAGGATCTTCCCGGCGTGCGCTATCACATCCTGCGCGGCGTGTTGGACACGCAGGGAATTGCCAAGCGTCGTCAGCGTCGTTCGCTGTATGGCGCGAAGCGGCCGAAGTAAGGAGCATTTGGCATGAGCCGTCGTCGCCGCGCCGTTAAGCGCGAAATTCTGCCGGATGCGAAGTTCGGCGACATCGTCATCACGCGTTTCATGAACGCGCTGATGTACGATGGGAAGAAGTCCGCCGCCGAGACGATCGTCTATGGTGCGCTGGATTCGATGAAGAAGCGCGGCGGCAACTCCGCTGATCCGGTCCGCATGTTCCATGAGGCGCTGGATAACGTGAAGCCGGCCGTCGAAGTTCGGTCGCGTCGTGTCGGTGGTGCCACCTATCAGGTGCCTGTCGAAGTTCGCACCGAGCGCCGCCAGGCACTCGCCATTCGCTGGCTGATCGACAGTGCCCGCAAGCGTGGTGAGCACACTATGGAAGATCGGCTCTCGAACGAGCTGATGGATGCCGTGAACAACCGTGGTTCCGCGGTGAAGAAGCGTGAAGATACCCACCGGATGGCCGAAGCAAATAAGGCTTTCAGCCACTACCGCTGGTAAGATCAGACTAGGCGTATCCCCCAAATCCCGCCTTCGATGCGGGCACGGAGAAGACCACGATGGGTAAAGCTAAATTCGAGCGGAACAAGCCGCACTGCAACATCGGCACGATCGGCCACGTCGATCATGGCAAGACTTCGTTGACAGCGGCGATCACCAAGATTCTCGCCAAGAGCGGTGGCGCCACTTACACGGCGTATGACCAGATCGATAAGGCTCCCGAGGAGCGCGCGCGCGGCATCACCATCTCGACCGCACATGTCGAGTATGAGACGAAGAACCGCCACTACGCTCACGTCGACTGCCCCGGTCACGCCGACTATGTAAAGAACATGATCACCGGTGCCGCCCAGATGGACGGCGCGATTCTGGTTGTGTCCGCTGCCGACGGCCCGATGCCCCAGACCCGCGAGCACATCCTGCTGGCCCGTCAGGTCGGCGTGCCTTCGCTGGTGGTATTCCTCAACAAGTGTGACATCGCTGACCCAGACCTGCTTGAGTTGGTCGAGCTCGAAGTTCGCGAGTTGCTGACCAGCTACCAGTTTCCGGGCGATGATATTCCAATCATCTACGGTTCGGCCGTATGTGCGCTTGAAGACAAGCAGCCAGAACTCGGCGAGTTGGCGATCCTGAAGCTTATGGAAGCTGTGGATAATTACATTCCGCAGCCTGAGCGTCCCAAGGACAAGCCGTTCCTGATGCCCATCGAGGACGTGTTCTCGATCTCGGGTCGTGGCACGGTCGTCACGGGCCGCATTGAGCGCGGCATCGTCAAGGTAGGCGAGGAAGTCGAGATCGTCGGCCTAAAGGACACGGTCAAGACCATCGTCACGGGCGTTGAGATGTTCCGCAAGCTGCTCGACCAGGGCGAGGCTGGCGACAACGTTGGCGCCCTGCTGCGCGGCACAAAGCGTGAAGACGTCGAGCGTGGCCAGGTTCTGGCCAAGCCGGGTTCGATCCAGCCGCACAAGAAGTTCAGCGCGGAAAGCTACATTCTCACCAAGGAAGAAGGTGGCCGGCACACGCCGTTCTTCACCAACTACCGCCCGCAATTCTATTTCCGCACCACCGACGTGACCGGTGTGGTGCAGTTGCCGGAAGGCACCGAAATGGTG
>JANXXW010000034.1 GCA_025350425.1 Rhodospirillales bacterium | reverse complement strand
GCAAACGCCATGAGCGCGCCACCCCTTCAAAGCCCCGCGCGCGGTCGAGCCCTTGTGGTCCGGGTCCGCCACCCCGTCGTAGCGCCGCGCGATCTCGTAGATCATGCGTGGGCTGGACGGCGACAGGTCGGTAATTCCTCGCCGCCGCAACCCATGGTCCACCACGGCCGCGAGCCCGAAGCCGGTGCATGAGAACTCATCTCCCTGGTCATGCACCGGCAATCCCAGTCTTGTGTAGCGGCCGAGCGGTGCCTCCTCCGGCACGTAGCCGGTGGCCGGAGGATAGATTATGTCCTGGCAATCGGGTTCGTCCCGCCGCGCATTATGGCTTGACAGATGCGGCTGGGCCACTTCGCTTTGCATCGGATAAGTTTCCCTACATTACTCTAGTGAAATCATCTGATAGAAATTCGGCGTTTCGTGCTAGCGGGACGGCAAAACTCCGGGAGGGCAGGGGAATGACCACGTGCCTCACGTGTGGAGTGGATAATCCTGGTGAGTACGCGCATTGCGACTCATGCGGCGCCGTACTGGCCCGCGCGTGTAACACGTGCGGCCACTCGAACCGCCCGACTGCCCGCTTTTGCGGCCGTTGCGGCAAAGGCGTCGCCAGCGCCGTCCAACCAGTCATCGAGGCTCCGGCTCCCCAGACGGCACGCCAACGTCCCCGGCTCGAACTGGACGCGGGCGAACTCAAGCTCGTCACCGTCATGTTCGCCGATATCCGTGGTTCGCTCGAACTGATCCGCGACCTCGACCCTGAGGAGGCAATGGCCACGCTGGAGCCCGGTTTACAGGCCATGATCGAGGGAGCCCGGAAATACGGCGGCACCGTGAACCGCATACAGGGCGACGGCATCATGGTGCTGTTCGGAGCCCCGATCGCGCAGGAGGATCATGCGGCCCAGGCTTGCCTCGCCGCCTGGGCGATGCTGCAGGCGATTCGCGCCATGGGCAGCAAAGGTCCGAGCGTTGAAATCCGCATCGGTATCCATTCCGGCCAGGTTCTGGTCCGTGCCGTCGCCAACGATATGTCGATCGACTACGACGTGGTCGGTGCCACCGCACACCTTGCGCGCCGCCTGGAGGAGTTCGCCGCCGTCGGCACCGCCTGCCTGTCCGAAACCACATGGCAGCTGGCGGGCGGCAATATCGCTTCGGAACAGCTCGGAACCCAACGCATCAAGGGCTTCGACGAACCGCTGCCATTGTATCGCCTGCTAGGCCCATCGCTTATCCGCGACCGTTGGGCCATCCGGGCCGCTTCGCGCGAGCTTTCGGGGTTCGTGGGGCGAGAGCCCGAACTCGGCATTATCGAGCGCTCCCGCCAGCGCGCTGCCGAGGGCTGGGGCCAGGTCGTCGGCGTCGTCGGCGACCCCGGCAACGGCAAATCCCGCTTCGTCCACGAATTCCTCAGTACCGTCCCGGCCGGCACCCGCGTCCTCCGTACCGCTGCCGAGCCACACGATATCGGAACACCGTTCCTACTCATTTCGTCCCTGGTCCGCGCCTGGCTCGATGCGCACGACAACGGCGGCGTGACGGACGCGCGGGAGAAAATGGAACGCCGGCTCGCGAGCAGCCCTCATCGTCACCATCTTCCCGCGTTACGCTTCCTGCTCGGCCTCGCCCCCGACAACGACCGGGATTGGGCGACTCTCGAACCAGTGCAGCGCCGCCGTTCCATCACCGCCGCCGTTCGGGACGTGATCGCGCCCTCCGCTGGCCAGGAGACGCTCCTCATCGTGTGCGAGGACCTGCACTGGATCGACCCCGAAAGCCAGGTCGTGCTCGACGCCGTGGTGGAAAACCTGGCTCGCGCCCGCATCCTGCTCATCGCCACGTTCCGTCCGAGTTACGCGCCGCCGGTACACCGCAGCTACTTCACGCTCATTCAGCTGCCGCCGCTGGATGATGGCGCGTCGGACTGCCTGCTCTGCAACCTTCTCGGTGATGGGGCCGAACTGGCGCCGTTGCGCCGCCTGTTGATTGAGCGCACCGGGGGTACGCCGCTGTTCCTGGAAGAAACCGCGCGGATGCTGCTGGAGACGGGCGTGGTCTCCCAGGATGCGCCGCATCGCCTGTTACGATCGATTGCCGACATCCAGATACCGGCCTCTGTGCAGGCAGTCATTGCGGCGCGCATTGACGCGTTGCCACCGCGTTCGCGCAGCTTGCTGCAATTAGCTTCGGTCATCGGCATGGACATTCCAAGGCCCGTGTTGGCGCTCGTCGCCGAGTTGTCGGAGAACTGTGTCGATGTCGATCTGGACATCGTCCTCGCGCACGAATTTCTTTTTCCGACCCGCCTGACCGCCGATATCAGCTACGTGTTCAAACACGCTCTGACCAAGACCGTTACTTACGAAGGATTGCTGCAACGCCACCGCCGCATGCTGCATGGCCGTGTGCTGCGCGCGATCGAAAGCCGCTACGCCGACCGTCTGGGCGAATTTACCGAGCGTCTCGCCGAGCACGCTCTGAAGGCCGGAGACCTCGACCGCGCCGCCCATTACCTCGGCAAAGCCGGTCATCGCGCCAACGCCCATGCCGCGCACCACATGGCGATCGGGTTCTTCGAACAGGCGCTCGCCATCCACGACAAGCTGCCGGACTCCGCGCCTCACGCAGAAGCCGCGATCGAGATCCATCTCGGCCTTCGCGTGGCGCTCGCATCAACCGCCGAACTGCCGCGCATTCTCGTACATCTCGACCGGGCCGAGGCACTCGCGCTCACCTTGCACGACCATCGCCGCCTTCTGCTCATCAGCGTCAGCCAGGCCAACATCCGCGCGCTCCTCGGGCAGATGGACCAAGCCGTCGAGGCCGGACTTGCCGGCATAGGCATGGCGGAGAAAACAGGCGACATGGCGCTGTTGATGAACGCCCGTTTCGCTCTCGGTCAGGCCTACTCGTTCAAGGGCGACCAGCCAGCCGCGATCGAACTGCTGCAACACGACACACAACGTGTGATCGACGCGCGCGAGCAGGGGCCGTCCAGCACCACCGGCACGACTTCGGTGCTGTATCTTTGCTGCCTGGCCAACGCGCTGTCGTTGTCCGGCCTGTTTGCGCAGGCACGCTCCATCTGCGAAGCGGCAACCGTGATCGCCAAGATCACCGGACGGCCCTACGACTGCAGCTACTCGCAGCTTTCCGAGGGTCTTCTCACACTGACCCTGGGCGATCCGTGTCGCGCGCTCGACCAGCTGGAACGCGCCATGACGGTCGCTGTGGAGGGCCGCATCCAGGTGTTGGTGCCCTCCATCGCTCGATTCCTCGGCTTGGCCTATGCCGAATCCGGGCGTTTCGAGGATGCGGAACGCGTGCTTGGTGATGCAATCCTTCATAGCCGCGCTCGGGGCCTCGTGGTCTTCGACGCCTGGTGCACGGCCGCGCTGGCCGCTGTGCAACTGATGGCGGGAAATACCGAGGAAGCGGTCGCGAACGCCTCCGCCGCATTGGATGTGGCCATTGCGCACGATCTCGCGCCTGTCGCCGTGCTGGCTGGCCGGAGCCTTGGCCGTGCGCTCGCAAAACGTGAGAACGTCGCTTGGGCGGAAGCCGAGACCGTCCTTCATGACGCGATATCGCGAGCAGGGAAGGCCGGGATGGCGCCTGAAATGGCCCATTGCCACGCAGACCTCGCGCACCTCCACACGGCCCACGACCAAATCGATCGTGCAACCGCCTCTCGCACCGTCGCCCATGGATTATACACCGATCTCGCAATGACTTGGCACGCCGGCGAGGTCGCATAACCCGCCAAAGCTTGATACCAACCCATTGCTATCGGTAATGTATCAAAACAACCTCGGAGAATGAGATGGCCACCCTGAAAGCGATGACCCACGCCGATCTGACCGATCTGCTTGGCAAAGCGATGCTCGATGCAGATCTGCGTGCCAAGTTGGCATCCGAGCCGGCCACCACTCTCGAAAGCCTGGGCTTCGAGCCGAACAAGTCTTCCGTGCAGTTCTTCCAGCTCCTGCAAAAGAATGGCTTCGATCACGCGGCCAGCCAGGTCACGACGACGAAGACGCACGATCCCATCAAGCTCGCCGGCGATATGTGAACCCATGCGGGCGCGTCGCGTCGGTTTCGCGGCGCCACCGTTCTCCGCCCTAAGTTATCCCAGCATTGGGCTGAGTCTGCTGAAGGCGGCGCTGCATCGGCGCGGCATCGCGTCCGATATTCACTATCTTTACCTTCGCTTTGCCGATCGTATCGGCGCGGTCGCGCACGACCTGATCGTCTCGTCCGAAACCTACCACGCGCTCGTGGGTGAATGGATCTTCGCGCCCTTCATCGACGAAACACCTCGCCCTGGCTGGGATACGGACCTGTCGTATTTCACGGATGTGTTCGCCGCCGAGTACCCCGACCATTTCACGCATCAGCGCGTACATGCCTTCATGCTGGCGCGCACCCATGCGGAAGCGTTCCTCGAGGCCTGCATGACAGAGGTCGATTGGTCAGCCTATGGCATTATCGGCTTTACCACATCTTTCCAGCAGAACACCGCTGCTCTGGCGCTCGCCCGCCGGATCAAGCGGCGCCATCCTGAGACGCTGATCGTGTTCGGTGGTGCGAACTGTCGTGGCGAGATGGGCGTCGAGCTGCTCCGCCAGTTCGAATTCATCGATGTCGTCTGCACCGACGAAAGCGACATCACGTTCCCCGCCTTCGCGGAGGAATGGCTGGATGGCGCCGAACCACCGTATCTGCCCGGTCTGCTGCGGCGCGGATCGCCACATGCGGAAACCCTGGCGCCCAGTCTCGTGCGCGACATGGACGCGCTACCCTATCCCGACTTCTCCGACTTCTTCACGCAACACGCCGTCTCGGATGTCGCGCGTAGATACTATCCGCCGGTCGCGCTGTTCGAGACGTCACGGGGTTGCTGGTGGGGAGAGAAGCATCACTGCACCTTCTGCGGCATCAACGGCCTGTCCATGGCCTTTCGCAGCAAATCTCCCGAGCGGGCGTTCGCGGAGATCGCGACACTCGCTCGCGATCACGGCACCGACCTCGTCAACGTCGATGCCATCCTCGACCATCGCTACTTTACCACGCTGCTGCCGATGCTCGCGGAGTTGCCGGAGGCACTGACCGTCTATTACGAATTAAAGAGCAATCTCCGTCCCGAGCACTTTCCCCTCTTGGCCGCTGCCGGGATCACCAAGATCCAGCCCGGCATCGAATCGCTGGACAGCGGCATTCTGGCGATGATGAACAAGGGCGTCACACGGCTTCAAAACGCGCAGACGCTCAAGCTCGCCGCAGAATACGGCCTCTACGTCGAATGGAACCTGCTGCGTGGTTTTCCCGGCGAAACCACCGCGCAATATCGCGACATGCTCTCCGCCATGCGCCAGCTTATCCATCTACAGGCGCCCTCGGCCTTCTGGCCCGTCCGCGCCGACCGCTTCAGCCCGTATTTCAACAACCCCGCCGCTTACGGCATTCGCGTCGAACCCAACGCTGCCTATTCCCACATCTACAAATTTTCGCCGGGCGCTACGCGAGCTCTCGCCTATCATTTCCAGATTGTCTCAGATGCACCCGGTCCGTCCGGTACGGTTCTCTCCGAGGTCGCGGCCGCCTGCGCCGCCTGGTCCGAGCGGCCCGTCGATGCTGGCCTCACCATGGCCGATGATGGCGAGACCATCGAGATATCAGATCGGCGTCCGGGTTGGCCGGCTGCCACGCACGGGATAGGCGGCATCGAAGCCAAGATCCTGCGCGACTGCTGGCGGATCGTGAGCGTGCGGGCGCTCTCCGCCGCGTATGGCCTTGAGGTGGTTCAGGCAGCGGTCACCCGGCTGGAGCCACTCGGCCTGCTGATGGTCGAGGCCGGTAACGTGCTTTGTCTCGCGCTTCGCAACACGCGCGGCACGGCGCCCGATTGGCAAGCGATCCGGGACCGTACGATCACCGCTCCAGTTTGGCCTGATCCACCTGCCGTCGCGCCCGCTCCGAAGCCAGCGTTTGCGACCGCTTCTCCGCCTTCGTCAGGCCATGCTTTGCCCGGCTCGCATCCGCCGCTAGCGCCGCCGCATCGCGAGCGCGCTGTTTCTTTACCCGCCGAAGGTTGACGATCTCGCCCATCTCGGCAATCTGCACTGGTACTTAGTCAGGTCAAGCAGCGGAGAGCATCA
Organism: Rhodospirillales bacterium; assembly: GCA_025350425.1. Taxonomy (GTDB): domain Bacteria; phylum Pseudomonadota; class Alphaproteobacteria; order Acetobacterales; family Acetobacteraceae; genus JANXTF01. Next base: position 5,645 of record JANXXW010000034.1, on the reverse strand, counting down.
TGGGCGATATCATTTTGACGGCGGCGGACGGCCACACCCTTTCGGCCTACCGCGCTGGCTCCGAGGACGCGTCGCGCGGCCTTGTCGTCGTCCAGGAGATTTTCGGCGTCAACCACCATATGCGCCGGGTCTGCGACACCTTCGCCGAAGCGGGCTACGCGGTCATATCTCCGGCTTTGTTCGACCGCACCGAACGCGGGGTGCAGCTTGGCTACACGCCCGACGACGTCGCCCGCGGCGTTGCCCTGCGTGCCAAAGTATCCAACGAAGACACGATGGCCGACATCGCCGCCGCCGCCGCCGCACTTGGCGGCAAGAAGCTTGGCATCGTCGGTTATTGCTGGGGTGGCACGATCGCCTGGTTGGGGGCCACCCGCACCACCAAGTTCTCGGCCGCCGTCGGCTGGTATGGCGGCGGTATCGCCGCCACCCGCCAGGAAGTGCCGCACTGCCCGGTCCAACTGCATTTCGGCGGCATCGACGCCTCCATCCCCATGCTCGACATTCGCGCTATCCGGGACGCTCAGCCCAGCGTTGAAGTCTTCGCCTATGACGGTGCTGGTCATGGCTTCGGCTGCGACGAGCGCACCAGCTACAGCGCCACGGACGCCAACGAGGCACAGGGCCGCACGCTGGAGTTCTTCGCGCGCTACCTCGCGTAGGCGGACTTGCCAGCCCGCACGGCAACGCCACGCCCAACTACGTCTCCGATCAACACCAATGCGGGTCCTCCGGTCGACCAAGCCGGAGCTTTCTGCACGAGCTCATCCAGCGATCCCCGCAGTTCCCGCTGAGCCGCCGTACCACCACGCTCGATCAGCGCGGCGGGCGTGTCCACCGCCATCCCGTGCGCGAGCAGTCCATCGCGCAGGAAGGGCAGCGAGACGATGCCCATATAGACGGCCAGCGTCGTCTTGCTCCGCACCAGGGGCGCGAAGTCGATGTCGAGCCGGCCTTCTTTCGTATGTCCGGTTACAAACGTGACACTTCGCGCCGCGTCCCGGTGGGTCAGTGGGATGCCCGCTTGGGCCGCGCACGCCAGCGCGGCCGTGACGCCCGGCACGACCTCGACGGCGACGCCCGCCTCGGCCAGCGCCTCCGCCTCCTCGCCGCCACGGCCGAACACGAAGGGGTCGCCGCCCTTCAGCCGCACTACTTTCCGCCCCGCCTGGCCGAGGCGCACTAGCAGGGCGTTGATGTCCTCCTGCTTCATGCAATGGTTGGCTCGCGCCTTGCCGACATAGATGCGTTCCGCATCCCGCCGAGCCATATCGAGCACCTCGGGCGTTACCAGCCGGTCATGCACGATCACGTCAGCCTCGCCGAGCAACCGCTGGGCGCGTAGCGTGAGCAGGTCGGCCGCACCCGGCCCAGCGCCGACTAGGTAAACCATCCCGCGTTCCGGTTCACCCTCCGCGATCGCCCGCGAGAACTCCGTCCGTGCCTCGTCTTCCCGTCCGGCGAACACCAAATCGGCCGCGCGGCCACCCAGCAGTCGCTCCAGCACCCGCCTCCGCAGCGCCATTTCGGGTAGCCGGCGTCGGATCTCGTCCTTGAAGCTGTCCGCCATTGCCGCCAGCCGCCCGTAGGCCGGCGGGATCAGCGCCTCAATCTTGGCCCGTAGAAGCCGTGCCAGCACTGGCGCCGTGCCGCCGGATGAGACTGCGATGGTAATGGGGTCACGGTCTACGATCGCCGGCATGATGAAGCTGCACAGGGCAGGGCGGTCCACCACGTTCACCGGAATGCCTGCCGCCTGCGCCGCCTTGGACAGGGCGAGCAACTCCTCGATCGGCGCGTCCGCGCCGACTGCCAACGCGCATCCAGCCAGTTGCGCCGGGTCGAACAGGTCGGCCATTTCGACTAGGGCGCCCGCGCGCGCCAGGGGTTCCGCCTTGCGGTGTGCAATTTCGCCAGTGCCGATCACCAGCACGCGACGACCTTGCAGATCAAGAAACAATGGAAAGTGACGCATCAGACCTGCTCTAGCACCCGCGTCAAAAGAGCACGAATCTCTGGCCGGCAGGAGCCGCAGTTGGTGCCTGCCCGGGTTGCCCGCCCGACTGCCTCCACCGTCCCGCATCCCTCGGCCGCCGACCGCAGGATCGCCACCTCGCCGATGCCGTGGCACACACAGACATGGGGGTCCGCCACACGCCCATCCGCCGGCCGTCCCGCAAGAATACTTCGCCGTGTTACAGGGGTAAGCATTTCCGCGAACAGCCAAATCAGCCACTCGCGCGGCGGCAGCATATGGTCCGGCCCAATGAATACCACCGCAATCAGCGATCCGTTGCGTACCAGCGCGGCTCGATGCAGCCCGGCCGCACTATCCTCCAACGCGATCCAGCCCTCGCTTCCGTCGTGCAACAACGCTTGCAACCGAACGAACGCCGGCTCGTCTCCCGCGATCTCGTGCCGCCAGACGCCTTCGCCCACTGGAAGCACCGCGCACCACGGCGCAAGGTCCGTGCCGAGATTGTCCCGCGCCAGCACGAACCCGTGCCAAGCCGCCGTCCAGGCCCGCACCCGGACCGGCGTATGCTTCAATTCGGGCTGGCCGCTGTAGGGGTCCACCGCGGGATTGACCGTCGTATTCACTCGGGCTGCCGGGCAGAACCGCGCCGTCCAGTGCATCGGCGCGAACGCCGTGCCGCGCCGCAATCCCGGATCGTGCCGCAGCCGCAGCACTGCGCTGCCCCAGGCGCTGCTCACCTCGGCCAACCCGCCATCGGCCATCCCAGCCGCGTCGTCGGGATGCACCGACAGCACCGGCTCCGGGATATGCGCCAATAACCGCGCCGCTTTCCCGGTTCGCGTCATCGTATGCCACTGGTCGCGAATACGCCCGGTCATCAGCACCAGTGGCCATTCGTCAGTGGCCGGGTTCGCCGGCGCGCGGAACGCGGTCGGCACCAGCCGCGCGCGGCCTTCCGGCAATGTGAACCCGCCACTCCCGAACAGCCGGTCTGGCCGCGAGCCATTCGCCGGACAGGGCCACTGCGTCGGCGGCATCGTCGCGTATTCCTCGTCGCTCATCCCGGCGAGCCCGGAGATGTCGAACACCCGTCGTCCGGCATTCACCAGCCCGGTCATAGCGGCATGTTCGCGAAAGATCGCCGCCGGCCCGTTCCACGCGAACGCTGCCCCATATCCAAGCCGATGTGCCACCCGCGCCACCGCCCACCAGTCCGGTCGCGCCTCCCCCGCCATCGGTAGGAACGCCCGCTGACGGCTGATGACGCGTTCGCTGTTGGTGACGGTCCCGTCCTTCTCGCCCCAGCCCAGCGCGGGCAGGCGCACATGGGCCAGGTCCATCGTGTCGCTCTCGCGCACGCAATCCGATACGGTGACGAAATTACACCCCGCCAGCGCCGCCCGCACGGCCGCACCCGCCGGCAGCGACACGGCGGGATTGGTCGCGATCACCCAAACCGCCCGTACCCGCTTGTCGCGGATCGCCTCGAACAGCGAAACCGCCTTGAGCCCCGGCCCGGCCGCCAAGTTCGGCGCGTCCCAATAGGTCCGCAGCGCCGAAACCTCGTCCGTCCGGTCCCACTCGAGATGCCCTGCCAACATGTTTGCCAGCGCGCCCACCTCGCGCCCGCCCATTGCGTTCGGCTGCCCGGTCACGCTGAACGGCCCGGCTCCAGGCTGGCCGATTCGCCCGGTGAACAGGTGAACGTTGATGATTGCGTTCGCCTTGTCGGACCCGGCCGAGGACTGGTTCACGCCCTGGCTGAACATTGTCACGGTCCGGGGCGTCGCCGCGAACCAGCGGTAGAACGTGGCAAGCGACGCCTCGTCCAGCCCGCACAGCGCAGCCGCTTCCGCCAGGGATGGCACGACCGCCAACGCCGCCGCCGTATCGCCAGCGTGATCGGCGAGGAATTCGAGGTCCGCGCACCCCAAATCCCTCAGATAACCCAGCAGTCCTGCGAATAACGCCACATCGCTGCCCGGCGCCAGCGCCAGATGCAGGTCGGCATCCTCGCAGGTGGCAGTTCGGCGGGGATCGATTACCACGACCCGCATCCCCGGTCGGGACGCCTTCGCCGCCACGATGCGTTGATACAGCACTGGGTGGCACCACGCCGTATTGGACCCTACGAGCACCAGCAGGTCCGCCATTTCCAGGTCTTCGTAGTTGCCCGGCACGATATCCTCGCCGAACGCGCGGCGATGGCCCATGACGGCGCTCGCCATGCAAAGCCGCAAATTGCTGTCGATGTTCGCGGTACCCAGGAACCCCTTCGCCAGCTTGTTTGCCGCGTAGTAATCCTCGGTCAGCAACTGTCCCGACACATACAATGCCACGCTGTCCGGCCCATGCGTCGCGATGGTGGCACGGAATGCGTCCGCAACCCGGTCCAGCGCCGCGTCCCAGGTCACGCGTACGCCGTTGATCTCGGGATGCAGCAGCCGCCCTTCATGCGATAAGGTCTCGCTCAGTGCCGAGCCCTTGCTGCACAGCCGTCCGAAATTCGCCGGATGCACCGGGTCGCCGCGCACCGCCTCGCCGGCTTTGGCCAGCACCCCACACCCCACCCCGCAATACGGACACGTCGTGCGGACCGGTTCCATCAATACACGTCGCGCTGATACCGGCTCTGACGCGCGAGCGACACGATCCAATCCCGTGCCTGCACTTCGTCCAACCCACCTTGCGCCATCGCGATCGAACGCAGCGCGAGATCGACATCCTTGGCCATCCGGCTCGCGTCGCCGCACACGTAGAAATGCCCGCCTTCCTGCAGCCACCGCCAAAGGTCAATGGCTTGCTCGCGCATTCGGTCCTGCACGTAAATCTTCTTCGCCTGATCGCGCGAGAACGCCGTGTCCAGCCGCGACAGGGTGCCATCGGCCAACCAAGCCCGTATCTCAGGCTCGAACAGGAAGTCCGTCGCGGCGTGCTGCTCGCCGAAGAACAGCCATGTGCGCCCTTTAACCCCCGCGCGCTCCTGTAGGAACGCGCGGAACGGAGCGACGCCCGTGCCTGGTCCCACCATGATGACGGGCGTATTGGGATCGGTTGGCAAGCGGAAGTGGCTTGCCTGGATAAACGCGCCGATCCCGCCATGCGCCAACGCGCGCTCCGCCAGGAAGCTGCTCGCGGTGCCCAAACGTACCCGGTCTCGCCGCTCGTTGCGTACTACTGCCACGCAGAGATGCACTTGGCCGGGCTCAGCGCGCAGCGACGATGCGATCGAGTAGAGTCGCGGCTTCAATGCAGGCAACGACCGCACAAGGTCATCCAACAATGGCCGTGCCGACGGAAAAGCCTCGATCAGGTCGAGCAGATCAGCATCTTCCGGCTCCGCCCCATCGTCGCCGTCCGTGACCTTGCGAAGCATCGCCGCCTCGCGCGGGTCAGTCGCCGCCATCGCTAGAAGCCCAGTGGTGCGATCCAGTGGCCGGGCGATATCGACGTGATGCAGCAACACTTCCTGCACCGGCCGCGCCACGCCGTCCGGACACGGCACCAATTCCTCGCCCGTCACGCCGAGTGCTCGCAGGCACGCCGCTACCAACAATGGATGGGCCGGCGCCGCCAGCCCAATGCTGTCACCCGGCAAGTAGGTCAATCCGCTCTCGGCAAGGTCGATCACGACATGCCGTACATCCTTGGCCGATCCTGTTGCAGT
>JANXXW010000008.1 GCA_025350425.1 Rhodospirillales bacterium | reverse complement strand
CTGGTGGAAAAGCTCGGTCCCGAAATGCTGGGCAACCCCGACCTGCTCTTGGGCCTTGCCGCGTTCGCGGAGGACCCCGCGTTCCAGGCTCGTTTCGCCGCTCAGCGTCGCGCCCGCAAACAGGCTCTGGCGACCCTCACGCGCGACCTGCTCGACACCGATATTTCAATCGACGCGATGTTCGACGTGCAGGTCAAGCGGATGCATGAATACAAGCGGCAGCTATTGAACATTCTGCAAACCATTGCGCAGTACAATCGCATCCGCGCCAATCCGGGCCACGACTGGGTTCCACGGGTAAAGGTATTTGCGGGCAAGGCGGCGGCCAGCTATTACGTCGCCAAGCAGATCATTCGTCTCGCCAACGACGTGGCCAGCGTGATCAACAACGATCCCGCGACGCGCGACAAGCTTAAGCTTGTGTTCCTGCCGAACTACAACGTCAGCCTCGCAGAGACCATCATTCCGGCGGCTGATTTGTCGGAGCAGATCTCGACCGCCGGAATGGAGGCTTCTGGCACCGGCAACATGAAATTCGCGTTGAACGGCGCCCTAACAATCGGCACCCTGGACGGTGCCAACGTGGAAATCCGCGAGAGGGTCGGCCCTGAAAACATGTTCATCTTCGGCCTTACTGCCGATGAGGCCTGGGCGCGCCGCCGCGCCGGACCCGACGCCGAGGCCGCCATCCTGGCCTCGCCCGTGCTCACCGAGGTGCTGCAGATGGTTGCCTATGGTGCGTTCTCGCCGGGCGAGCCGGGTCGCTATAGCGGGTTCGTTGAGAACCTTCGTGCGCACGACAACTTCCTGGTTACCACTGATTTCGACGCCTATGTCGCTGCCCAGGATCGCGTCGACGAACTCTGGCGGCAACCGAAGCTCTGGTGGGCGGCAAGCATCCGCAACACCTCCAACATGGCATGGTTTTCGTCGGATCGCGCCGTAACGGAATATGCCGAGGACACATGGCATGTGAAGCTACGGGACCCACGGCGACCGAATCGCGTAACTGAGCGTTTAACTGGTTAGAATAGTCAGTCAAAGGCAGGGGGATTAAGATGGCTGCAATCAAGACGAGCGGTGGCCCGCTCGCGCGATCCGCGATGGCCTATGTCTTGGCGGGTGGGCGTGGCAGCAGGCTCCAGGAGCTTACCGACCGTCGTGCCAAGCCAGCCGTGTATTTCGGCGCCAAAAGCCGCATCATCGACTTCGCCCTTTCCAACGCCATGAACTCCGGTATCCGCCGCTTCGGAGTCGCGACCCAATACAAGGCGCACAGCCTGATCCGCCATCTGCAACGCGGTTGGAACTTCTTGCGGCCGGAGCGCAACGAGAGCTTCGATATCCTGCCCGCCAGCCAGCGCGTGTCGGAGACCCAATGGTATGCCGGCACCGCCGACGCGGTGTTCCAGAACATCGACATTATCCAAGACTACATGCCGCAATTCATCGTCCTGCTGGCCGGGGACCACGTCTATAAGATGGATTACGAGCCAATGCTCCAGCAGCACGTCGAGCAGGGTGCCGATGTCACCATCGGCTGCCTCGAAGTGCCGCGCATGGAAGCGACTTCTCTGGGCGTCATGCATGTAGACGCGAACGATCGCCTGATCGCGTTCCTGGAAAAGCCCGCTGATCCCCCGGGGATTCCGGACCGGCCGGATATGGCCTTGGGCAGCATGGGAATCTACGTATTCGATACCGGCTTCCTGTTCGAACAGCTTCGGCGCGACGCAGCTGATCCCAACTCAGAGCGGGATTTCGGCAAGGACATCATCCCCTACATCGTAAAGCACGGCAAAGCGGTGGCGCACCGCTTCTCCCGCTCCTGCATCCGCTCCACCTACGAATCCGAAGCCTATTGGCGCGATGTCGGCACGCTGGACGCCTATTGGCAGGCCAACATCGACCTGACCGATGTTACGCCCGCGCTCGACCTCTACGATCGGGACTGGCCGATCTGGAGTTATTCCGAACTCACTCCCCCAGCCAAGTTCGTGTTCGACGACGACGAACGTCGCGGCACAGCGGTCGATTCGATGGTTTCGGGCGGCTGCATCGTCTCAGGCAGCAAGGTACGCCGCACCATCCTGTTCACCGGCGTCAACGTCCACTCCTTCAGCGAGCTTAACGAGGCCGTAGTGTTGCCTTACGCCGAGATCCACCGTTCGGCCCGGTTGTCGAAGGTCATTGTCGATCGTGGCGTGATCATCCCCCGAGGGCTCGTGGTCGGCGAGGACCCCGAGCACGACGCCCGCCGCTTTCGCCGCACGGCGTCGGGGGTATGCCTTATCAACCAGGAGATGCTCGACCGCCTGCCGACCTAAAAGCGCGTCAGGCCCGCTTTCGCGCGCGGACAGGCTCTCGCTTCGGCAACATCGGCGCCAGGAAACGCCCGGTGTGGCTGGCGGGATTGGCTGCGATATCCTCCGGCGTGCCGAACGCGACGACATGCCCGCCGCCTTCGCCACCCTCGGGGCCGAGATCGAGC
>JANXXW010000581.1 GCA_025350425.1 Rhodospirillales bacterium | reverse complement strand
GGTTTCGCCGCCGCCACCGTGCTGCGCGGCCTGCCGTTCATTCAGGTTCCAACGACTTTGCTGGCCCAGGTGGATAGCTCGGTCGGCGGCAAGACCGGCATCAACACGCGCCACGGTAAGAACCTGCTTGGCGCCTTTCATCAGCCCCGCATGGTGCTGGCCGACACTGCCACGTTGGCGACGCTTCCTCGCCGCGAACTCCTGGCGGGCTACGCCGAGATCGCGAAAGCGGGCCTCATTGGGGATGCCGCCCTGTTTGCCTGGTGCGAAACCCACGGGGCCGCGATTGTGAACGGCGACCGCGAAGCGCAGACCGAGGCGGTCATGCGTGCCTGCGCCTTCAAGGCCCGCGTTGTCGGTGACGACGAGCGCGAGGAAAAACCCAATGACGGCCGTGCGTTGCTCAACCTCGGCCACACCTTCGGCCACGCGCTTGAGGCCGAACTCGGCTACGGCACGATCCTGCACGGTGAAGCCGTTGCCATCGGCATCGGCCTGGCTTTCTACCTATCCGCCCGGCTGGGCCATTGTAACGAGGCTGATGCCGGACGCGTGGTGGCGCATCTGGAGTCGGTGGGATTGCCCGGAGAACTCGCTCAGCTCAATCGCCGACTATCGGCGCAACGGCTGATCGCCCACATGCGTCGCGACAAGAAGATGCGCGACGGTGCGCTTCATTTCGTGCTCGCTCGCGGGATCGGCCAGGCGTTTACTTCGTCGGACGTGCCCGCAGAGGCCGTAGAGGCCTTGCTGCGGTCGGCCGGCTGCGAAGCCTAGATCAGGCGGCCTTTCCGGCCGCCAAGGCACGCTTCGCACGAGAGCGTGCAATCCGGCGCTTGATCACCAGCGCCTCGGGCGGAAGCTTGCTGTTGGGAGTGGAGAGCAGGAACGCGTCGATCCCGCCATTATGCTCGACGGTCCGGATTGCCCGGGTAGACATCCTCATGTGGACGGATGTGCCCAGCACGTCGGACAGCATAGAGCTTTCCTGCAGGTTGGGCAGGAAACGGCGGCGCGACTTGTTATTCGCGTGGCTGACATTGTTGCCGCTCAACACGCCCTTACCGGTAATCTCACAACGCCGCGCCATCTGATACATCCTCGTAGTCGAGCGGGCACGCGGAAACACCCGCGCACCGGATCCTGAAAGGGCATCCTATGGGGGAAGGGCGGGGGAGTCGTCAAGGGTGACAACTTGTCTGTCGCGACTATCTGAGCCTCATGACAGTTCTCCGCGTTGTTCTTGGCGACCAACTCACCCACGACCTCGCGACATTGACGGACGCGGCTCCCGGCGATGTGGTGCTGATGATGGAGGTCATGGGCGAATGCACATACGTCCGCCATCACGCCAAGAAAATCGTGCTGATCCTCTCGGCAATGCGCCACTTCGCCGCCGAGCTTTCCGCCCGAGGCATCACCGTCGATTACGTCCGCCTCGACGATCCCGCCAACACCGCCTCCTTTCGGGGCGAGGTCTTGCGTGCTGTCGCCCGCCATGACGCAACAGCCATCGTGGTCACCGAGCCCGGCGAATGGCGCGTGCTGGAAGATATGCGGAGTTGGCACGAAGCGACGGGGTGCGAGGTGGACATCCGCAACGACGACCGCTTTCTCTGCCCCATCCGCCAGTTTCGCGGTTGGGCCGAGGGCCGCCGCTCATTGCGGATGGAGTTCTTCTATCGCGACATGCGCCGCCAGTATGACGTGCTTATGAACGGCACCCAGCCCGAGGGCGAACAATGGAACTTCGACCCGGAGAACCGCAAGAAGCTCCCGGCCAAGCACGCAGTGCCGCCGTCGCCGGATTTCGCCCCGGACGCCATCACCCAGGACGTCATGCGCCTCGTGGCCGAACAGTTCAGCGAGCATTTCGGCAGCGTCGAGGGCTTCGCGCTTCCCGTAACGGCGGCGCAGGCGGAGCAGGCGCTGGCTAACTTCATCGAACGCCGGCTGCCCGAGTTCGGGGACTGGCAGGACGCTATGCGTGCCGATGCGCCGGTACTGTTCCACGCTCTCGTCTCGACCTCGTTGAATTGTGGCCTGCTGCGTCCCCGCGCCGTGATCGCCGCCGCGGAGGCCGCCTACCGCGCCGGCCACGTGCCGCTCAACTGCGCCGAGGGCTTCATCCGCCAGATCATCGGCTGGCGCGAAT
>JANXXW010000019.1 GCA_025350425.1 Rhodospirillales bacterium | reverse complement strand
TTGCATAGACCCGCCCATTGGCGTCCGGGACCGGCGCGGCGTAGGGGGCTCCACCCTGAACTGACCTCGGATACCCATCTTGCCTTTCAAGCTGAACCAGGACCGCCGCCGCCACATTCCCAAACAGAAGCACAAAGTCATGAACTGGCGCGAGTATGACGCCAGCTTGCGCCAGTGCGGCAGCTTGACGGTCTGGTTCACGGACGAGGCCATCGAGGGCTGGCGGGCGGAGCCGCGCACCACCCAGGGCAGGCAGCGCTGGTATTCGTCGTTGGCAATCCTGACGGCGCTGACGCTCCGGGCCCTGTTCCGCTTGGCCCTGCGTCAGACCGAAGGCCTAATCGGCTCCGTCATCGGCCTGCTCGGGCTCGATTTGGCCGTGCCCGACCACTCGACCCTTTGCCGCCGGGCGGAGACGCTGAAGGTGCCGCGCCCGCGGCGGCACAGGGACGGCGAGTCCCTGCATCTGTTGTAGACAGCACGGGCCTGAAGCTCTGCGGCGCGGGTGAGTGGCTGGTCGAGAAGCACGGCACCAAGACACGCCGGTCGTGGCGCATGCTGCACCTCGGCATGGATGCTGAGACCAGTCAGATCGTCGCAGCGGCGCTGACCACGAAGGAGGTGGGCGACGCTGCCGAGGTCGGCCCCTTGCTCGACCAGGTGGAGACCTCAGTGGCATCCTTCACCGCCGACGGCGCCTACGACCAGGAGGGCGTTACTGCGGCTGTGGCCGAGCGCCACCCGGAAGCGGCGATCATCGTGCCGCCGCGGTCAACGGCGGTGCCGAGCGAGACGGCCGCGACCGCGCCCACGCAGCGGGACCGCCACCTGCACAGCATCGCTGCGCACGGGCGCGCCGGCTGGCAGAAAGCATCTGGCTACACGAAGCGAGCCTGGGCAGAAGCGGCCATCGGCAGGCTCAAGCGGGTCGTCGGCGACGGCCTGCGCTCGCGTACGGATGGGCGCCGGGCGACCAAGGTGGACGCCGCCGTCCACGCGCTCAACCGCATGCTGGAGCTTGGGCGCCCGATCTCCGTCCGCGTCGCCTGAACCATAGCAGGGGCGGGGGTAGCTGCGCCCGCAACCCAAGTCCATGCAACACGGCCGCGCCACTGATTATTCCTGCCTACCTCGCGCAACGGCCCTCACCCGAGCTTCCTGGTCCGAAGCCATCCTCGGATCGCCTGAACAAGCTTCGTCTTTCGCTCCACCGGCAGCCAGTGAGCACCGGCAAATCTCGTCACGGTGAGATCGGCGCAAGCGGCACGCATCGGATCGCCGAGATAGTTGCCCTCGATGCTGTTCATCTGGTCGTAGTCGCCGTTGATGAGCAATAACGGCTGCGCGATACGCCCGCCGTTTGCGGCCCGTTGCATGTAGGCGATGTTGGCGTCGTCGTTCAGATACCATGCACAGGGCGCTCGGAAGCCGTGGGCCTCGAACGCCTGCACCAAGGCATGGAAGTCGGCTTCTGGCCAAAGCGCCAGGTCCGGTTGGGTCGGCGGGGCGCGATGTTCGGCTCCGAAGCGACCGCCTTTCCGGCTCACCAGCGCATTTGTGGCGACCTTGCCCATGCTGACGGGATCACCTCGCTGATAGATCGACGCCAGCGATGCGGCCTTATCCGCGTCGAGATCGGCGACCGCGGAGGCGAAGTGCGTATTGTAGTAGCGGTAGTAGTCCCATTGGCCGTCCGGATACTCGTCAGCCGGATAGATCGCCCGATTGATTAGCGGAACGAGTGTCGGCAGCGCGTTCGCGGTCGGGAAATAGGGCACGGAGACCAGCACGGAACCACGGCTGCGCTCCGGATGATGCGCGACCATTGCGCCGACGATGACGCTACCCCAATCATGGCCGATCCAGATCGCCGGCCTGCCGCCGAAATAGTCATGGAGTTCGCCCATATCGGCCACGACCTGCTCATTGGTATAGGCGTTGGTGGCGGCAGGTGCGGAGGAGCCTCCATATCCGCGCATGTCCGGCGCGATGCAGTGCCAACCATCGGCAGCGAACGCCTCCATTTGGGCACGCCAGATCAGGCTGAGCTCCGGCCAGCCGTGCAGGAACATCATCAGCGATCCATCGGTGGGGCCGCACTCGAGGTAGTGCGTCGTATGACGGGGTGTCCTGAACATGCGTGAGACTAAGTTCGACACAGAAACTCCATGGCTGCGGACAATAGCGTGGCAGCTGAATGTATTGATAAGGACCACCCGTTAGTCGTTCAACGTTGCCTCAACCAGTATCCATGGTTCCCAAATTGCAATCTCGATCGAGACAGCCTCGGCCATCTGATCGCGGTCTTTTTTGGGAACGACGAGCCGGCCTGCTGACCTTCTCGGACTCTAGTGGGTCTTCAGGCCGCAGTGACCTGCGCCGTAGAGGCGTACCGCCGGGCGTGTGAGCCCGGCGGTGCAGTTCAGCGGATCGGGTGGTTCGCTAGATTTGCCCCAACAACTCAAGGAAGTTCGGCTGGCCGTTGGACGCGGTTAAGCCGCCGTCGATCGGCAGGATCACGCCGTTGACGAAGCCGGCGTCTTCGCTGGCCAGGAACGCGATGACCGCCGCCACCTCGTCCGGCGTGGCCGGCCGGCCCATCGGCAGGCGGCTGCGGAAGGTCGCCATGGCGGCCTCGCTCTTTTCCAGCTCCGCCGTCGCGTCCGTGGTGGTCAGGCTGGGTGCCACGGCGTTCACCCGGACGCCGCGGCCGGCGTATTCCAAGGCCAGCGACCGCGTCAGGTTAGAGACCGCACCCTTGGCCGCATTGTAACCGCTCCCGCCATAGTCGCCGCCGAGGCCGGAGACGGAGGACAGGTTGACGATCGACCCCTTGGTCTTCAGCAGGTGCGGCAGTGCCTCGCGGGTGCCGAAGAACACGCCGTCAAGGTCGGTCGCCAGCTGGCGGTGCCAGTCGGCGGTCGTCAGCTTGGCGAACGGGCCGAAGATCGCGAAGCCGGCGTTGTTGACCAGCACGTCAAGCCGGCCGAATTGGGTGACGGTGTCCGCCACGAGCCGCTTCATATAGGCCTCATCCGACACGTCGCCGGGATGGAGTAGCGATCGGGCCACGTCGGTGCCGGCGATGGTCTCGCGCAGCTTGTCTTCGCGGCGGCCGTTCAGCACAACCGTCGCACCTTCGCCTAAGAATCGCCGGGCCGTGGCGGCGCCGATGCCCGTTCCTGCCCCGGTGACGATGACGACCTTGCCTTCAAAACGGTTCATTGCGTGTTCCATTGTGCTGTTGGGAGAGACGGTAGTTTCGTAGTGTTTAGAAGATCCAGTCGACCAGCAGCTCGCCGCCGGAGACCTCGAGGACCGTGCCGGTGACGTAGGGGTTGGTCATAAGGAACACGGCGGCGTGCCCAACATCGGCGGCTGTCCCGAGCCGCCGGGCCGGGAAGGTGGCGCGGACCTTGGCCCGGATGTCCTCCACGGTCTCCGCGGGCAGAGTGTCCCAGAAGTCGGTGTCGATGAAGCCGGGCCGGATCGTGTTGACGCGGATCGGGGCCAGTTCCAGCGCGAGCGACTGCGACAGGATCTCGACGGCCGCGAACGTCGAGGTTACCGCCGCCAGGCCGAGCTTAGCCCGCGCCCCGGTGCCGCCGGTAAGCAGCGTCATGGAGCCGCCGGGCCGCAGATGCGGGGCGGCATGGCGGGCGCAGGCCCAGGTACCCAGAAACTTGCTTTCCAGGTAGCCGCGGACGCCGCGCATGTCAGGATCCATGAACGATCCCCAGGACCCCATCTCGGGTCCTGCGGTGACGACGAGGTGGTCGAAGGGGCCGATGGCCTCGAACGCCGCCTGTACGGCCGCCTCGTCGCGGATGTCGAGCACGACCTGGTCGAACGCCGCCAGATCCGGCTGTTCCTCGGCGGAGACGGTGCGGCGGCTGGCGACCGTGACGGCGGCGCCCACGCCGTGCGCGGCCTGCGCGACCCCAAGGCCGATCGCTTTCTTGCCGCCGACGACCACGACGCGCTTGCCAGTGAGGTCGAACGACGGTGCCGGCGGGTGCGCCTGCACGGAAGTGAGATTGTTCATCACGGATGTCCTTTGTCTAGGGAGGGGAAGCTGGGGATTGCTGGTCAGGGCCGGGCGCGGTGGTGCTCCTCCGCCGCGCGAGCCAGCGATTCCACCCATTTTTGGTGGTACCGGTATAGCAAGCCAGGATTTTGCCGGCCGACCATCTCCAGAAAGAAGGCTCCGTGCTGGGTCTCCTCGGTCAGGAGGTGGCAGCCTCGCGCCGTCGGCGTGATGACCCAGCCGTGGTAGGCGGTGGAGCCGGTCTCGTCGCCATCGACCGTGGTGGCCCATGCGAGCCGCTGGCCGGGGACGCATTCGGTGATTTCGAGGCTCATCGGATAGCCCCCTGTCACACGGGTGAGCTTGGTCCCGAGCGCAAGCTCACGCTCGCCACCGAGGATTTTGACTTGGTTCTCGGGCGTGAAATAGCGATACCAGTTTTCGGAATCGACCAGCAGCTTCCAGACGACGTGCGGCGGCGCCTCGACGTCAATGTCGTTCAGCCCGTAGATCGCGGCACTGTTGGGGTGATACCGCTCAGGCCAGATGACGTGGTCATACATGTGTCAGCATCCTTTTCGTGACGATTTGACCTGGGCTATGAGAGGTCGGCGAACACCACCGCCTGACGCCATTCCGCCGGGCTCGTCTGCATGGCCTGGCGGAACGTGTCCGCCATCACCTCCGCCATCCAGGCCGCCTCCACGCCTCCCAGGTCCACCGCACCCAACCCGATATCCGCCGCCAGTCCGGCCGCGACCGTCTTTGCCGCCGGATCGTCGCCGGCCAGGAACACCTGCGCCCCGGACGCCTTCAGCCGTTCGGGACTTTCCTGCAGCATCCGCATCACCACGGTGTTGAACGCCTTCACCACGCGTGCTCTCGGCGCCGCTGTCTGAAGCTGCTCGGCGTAGCTCGGCCCCTGCGGACGCGGCGAGGCGTAGTTCTTGGACGGGCCGGGTTCGCGGTTGTTCGGGTCGAGCACGATCTTGCCCGCGAGCCCGTCCGGATCGGCCGGCATCACGCCGCGGGGCGTCCACAGCACGACCTCACCGAACACCGCAGCTTGCTCCTGCGTCATCGCCTGCGCGCCGGCCAAGCCGGTCGCCGCCTCTGCCGCCCGCGCCGGATCCCGCGAGCCGAACGCCACCTCGTGACCCGCGCGGACCCAGGCAGTCCCCAGGGCTCGCCCTACTGGCCCAACTCCCACGATTCCGATGCGCATCGCCGCTCTCCTGTTCTCGATGCCCCGAGAGGTGAGGATGCCAGGCGGCATCAACCAGAACAGTCGATGTTGCGACTATGCCAACCTGATGTATCGAATGGCCCATGGACACGTTGCGCGCCGCCGTTGTCGTTCTCCAGGTCGCCGAGGCCCGCTCCTTCGCCGGGGCCGCGCGCCTGCTCGGCGTAACCCCGGCTGCCGTCGCCCGCCTCGTCGGCCGCTTTGAGGCCGCGCACGGAGCCCGACTGTTCCGCCGCTCGACCCGCGCCCTCTCGCTCACGCCCGACGGCGAACGTTTCCTCGCCGAGGTCCGGGGCCCGGCCCTGGCGCTCGCGGCGGCGGCCAGCCGTATCGGCGCACCGGTTGGGATCGCGGGCACGGTGCGCGTGACCGCCGCTGCGTCGCTCGCGCCCACCCTGCTGGGCGCCCTAGCCTCGCTCCTGGAGCGTCATCCGGCGCTGCGCGTGGAACTTTCCTTCGACGACCACTACGCCGACCTCGGCGGCGGCCGCTGGGACCTCGCGGTACGGGTCGCGCCCAGGATTGCCGACGCCAGCATCCTTGCCCGGCGCCTCACACCGTTGCCGCTCCTCACCTTCGCCACCCCTGCCTACCTCGCCCGGCATGGCGTGCCGCAGACGCCCGACGACCTCCTGTATCACCGGCTAATCGGTGTGCGGTTCCCGGCGACGGGGCGCATGATGCCCTGGCTGTTTCGCACGCCGGGCGGCATGCGTCGCCTGCAGCCGGATTTCGCACTCATTGTGGACGGAGCGGCCGCCGCGCGCACGGCGACGATACTGGGCATCGCGATGTCGCAGGCTGGTTCGGAGGATACGGCGGCGTTGCTGGCCTCGGGCGGCCTCTTAACCGTGCTCGATGCCCACGCGCCGCCTCCCTGGGCGGTGTGGATGCTGCGCGCGCCGGGGCCTGTGGGTTCCGCGCTTGCCGCAGTCATGGAAACCTTCGTCGCAGCGTTTCGGGAGCTGCCGAGCGTCCGCTCACCGCCCGATTAAGCCATTCCCAAAACTCGATCCCTTGAGAGACAGGTGAGCGGGCGTGGCTCGGTCTTTTTCAACAGCCCCCGGGGTTTGTTGCGAAGCCAAAGTGGCAAGTCTTATGTAGGTTTCTGTTCCGCTGCTACCCAGACCCACTCTACTGTGCGTCAGGCCGTTCATCGTTACGCGCCGCTACACCTACGGGTGAGAATCACGAGCGTGACGCGTGCCGCACGGCTTCCGACGGCGTCTCGCCGAAACGGCGGCGAAATGCCACGTTGAACCGCGCGGAGTTGGTGAAGCCGTAGCGGCACGCGACCGTGGCAAACGATGCGCCGGTTCCACCGCGGGTCAGATCGCAATATGCCTGCTCCAGCCGAATCGCATGTAACGCGCCCAGCGAGGTTTTTCCGCGAAAATGCCTGAAAACGACGCCCAAGGTTCCCACGCTGCATCCCGCGGCGGCGGCGACGTGCGCAATACGGATCGGCTCCGCGCAGTTTGCGCGCATGAAATCCTCTGCGCGCCGGATGTAAACCGGAACCGCCCCGGCTGGGCTCCTGCCCAACTGGTCGGTGTAATTGTGCGGCGCGCCGCACAGCACCAGCGAGACCAATAGGTCGGTCATCGATGCGAGTGCGACGGGGTTGCTGGCCACTCCGTCCGGTTGCTGGAACTCGTGCATCACGAAATCAAGCTGGCGTTTCAGGCTGGCTGCGAGACCACTGCTCCATTCGAGGTTGGGCTTGAATTCAAGCGGCCTACGGAGGCGCTCGTCAAGCGTGTGCTCCAGCGCCTCCGCGACCTCCGCTACCTTGAAGAAGACATTCGTGCGCGCGTTGTTGTCGCTGATCAGGAGCCGAGTACTGGGGTCGGGTCGCCAGACGAGACCGCAAGTTCCCGCGCCCGTCGTGGAATTACCGTCACGGACCAACGTTATTTGGCCGTGCAGCAGCGTCGTAAAGCAAAAAAGGTCGCCTTCCTCGCCATCGACGGAAACCTCCGTTGCGAAGCTGCTGTCGCCATAAGTTGCTAGGATCGAGCCAGCGCTGCGCTCCGCGAGGCTGAAAATTGGGCGATCGAACCGCATGCGCCAAAGCGCACGGTCCCGCAGTTGGTATTTGTACACGCGGCTCGATTCGAGAAAGCGTTCACTCACGCGAGACCTGTCATCCAGCTCCCCAGGATCGCTTGCCTGGATGACATTGAACATGGCCAGCGACGCAGGGTTGATCGCAAGCGCGCCGGTTGACATTACATTACATTCCCATTCCGTAGTCTTAACCGTAGCGCCGCCCGCCTCCGGCATTAACCGCCAACGGCAATCTAGTGGTTCGTCGCGCAACTATAGACATATTCGACGGTGCCAAGACAGATTTGGCGACTAAAATAATGGAAGGATCGGAATTGTTCGCTTGGCGCGATGCTGACGTGACAAGCTTTGAGTCAATCTAAAGCGGGGCGTTCCTCTCAACACATTCATCCCATACTAGAATAACCCGTCACGATAATGCATCAATACTTGATACAGTATCAGATGTTTCACGTCGCGCTCCCCTCGGCTGGAACCGGCCGGCGCGCCAAAGGACCGAAGCAATGATCCCGATTTCGATAGCCGGAAAATACGACCAGCCGCCGCTATGGCACCGCTTGAGGGATCACGCCAAGCAGCCGGCGATGGTGTTTATCCCATTCGCCGCAGGATACTTCTTGTCGTATGCGTTCCGGACGGTCAACGGACCGATCGCTGACCAGCTGATCGAAACTTTCCAGCTCGGGCCGCGGGATCTTCGGCTGCTAACTTCCGTCTATTTTCTGTCCTTTGCGGCGTTCCAGATTCCGACCGGACTGCTGATCGACCGTTACGGACCACGTCGTGTGCAGGCGGCCCTGCTTGTGATCGCCGCAGCCGGAGCGTTCCTGTTCGCCATCGCGCCGGATCGGCCGACGCTGATGCTGAGCCGCGCCTTGATTGGACTTGGCTCGTCCGGCGCGCTCGTAACGGGACTTAAGGCCTTGTCGCTCTGGATGCCGCCCCAGCGCCGGACCATGGGAAACTGCTACCTTGTCATGTGCGGCGGACTGGGGGCGATGGCATCGACCGTGCCGTTGGACGCAGTCGCGGGCGTGCTTGCTTGGCGCGGCATCTTCGTCATTTTGGCTGCCACAACCTTGGCCGTTGCAGGTCTTGTCTGGACTATGGTGCCCGATGCCACACGGACACGAGTTGACAGCCTTGGAGATACTTGGCGTGGGTTCCAGGACGTCGTTGGGGATCCACGGTTCTGGCGGATGGCGCCGCTGTCGGCATCCGTCGTTGGCTCGGTATTCGCGATACACGGTCTGTGGGCGGCGCGCTGGCTTGCCGACGTTCCTCGGCTGACCCAGTCGGAGGTTGCGTCTGTGCTGCTGGCCATGGGCGCTAGCCTGACAGTGGGCGCCGGAACGCTTGGGCTGCTCGCGACCTACCTACGTCGGTGGGGGTTTTCGACCACAACGCTGTTCGGGGCCGCCTGTATCGTCTTTCTGGCGGTCGAGGCGGTGATCGTCAGTGACACTGCCTTCCCTCCGGTTATGTCGTTCGGCGCCTTCGCTGTGTTCGGCGCGATCACCGTGCTCAGTTTCACCATCATCGGCGAGCTGTTCCCGCCCGAGATGGCGGGCCGCGCCTACGGCGCGCTCAACGTGCTTCATCTCGGCGCGGCGTTTGTCGCCCAAGCAGCCATTGGCGCTGTCGTCGCGCTGTGGCCAACAAGCGCCGACGGGCATGTTCCAGCCGACGCCTACAAGGCGGCGTTTGCCATCATTGTGGCAATCCAAGTTGTGGCGTTGCTCTGGTTTGCCCTTACCGCCGCACGCAAAGGGCTTGTGCCGGGCCAGCGTGTGTCACCGCCGAACCCACAATTTTCCCTGGAGCCACGCAAATGACGGAATTCCTGTCTTCGAACCGAATGCTGGTCGCCCAAACCGATCTCACTCCGCAGGAGCAACTCGCGGTGCGGATCTCCTTGCGAGTGGCAGCCGTGGTGTTCTGCCTGATTGCGGCTGGCGTGGCGTCGCTCGGTATGTTTGGCATTCGGACGTCTGAGTTGGCATCAAATGGCCCGGCGCCTCAAGAGCTGGCCTTCCTCGGCCCGTAACCTTTGCTCAATCGCATGCAGCTCCATCCCACGCCAACGGCAAACAGATCAGTTCAAGGAGCCTTGGCTGTTGGATAATATCATCATGCTATTTGCCTGCCTGGCAATTAGGATGGGCCTGCGGCGGTTTAAACGAGTACCGGAGGACGCGCATACCTCGATCAACGCGTTCATCATCCAGATCTCGCTTCCCGCACTCACGTTGCTGCAGGTGCATGCCGTCAGCCTGGACCCATCCCTACTTTATGCCGTCTTGATGCCGTGTCTGCTGTTCGCCGCCAGCGCACTATTGTTCTGGCCGGTGGGAAATGCGCTGAAGCTGCCGCGAACGGCGACGGGCGCCCTCATAGTGGTTGGTGGGCTGGGCAACACCTCGTTTATCGGCTTGCCCATGATCGAGTCGTTTTATGGTCCCAGCAAAATGCCGATCGGGATCATGATCGACCAGCTTGGAACCTACATGGTTCTGAGTACGGTTGGCATTCTACTGATCTGCTTTTTTGCGGGCGAGACGATTTCGCGGCGGGAGATTGCACGACGTATCGCGACGTTTCCGCCCCTAATCGCGCTGATAATCGCAATTCTTCTAATGCCGGTCACCTATCCGATTTAGGCAGTTTCCGTGTTGACCCGACTAGGTGGCACACTGGCACCACTCGCATTGGTGTCAGTCGGATTGCAACTGCGCCTAGGCCTGTTGCCGGGAAACCGCGTTCCGCTCGCGATGGGGCTTGGCTACAAGCTGGTGCTGGCGCCTTTGCTGATGATGTTGGTGTACGTCGGCGCGATGGGTCTGGGTGGCACGACGACGCAGGTCACGTTGTTCGAGGCGGCAATGGCTCCTCAGGTTGGAGCATCAATTGTGGCGATCCAGTATGGGTTAGATGCGCAGCTGATCTCGCTCATGGTTGGCGTCGGAACGGTGCTGTCGTTTATGACCCTGCCGATCTGGTGGAGCGTATTCTCGGCAATTTAGGGGCGTTGGTGCACTTGGCCCGTCCAGGCGGTTGGTAGGACGCTCGTCCCTCTTTGGTTCGAGCACACCGATGCCGCTGACCGGCGTTGGTGCATTCGGTGGATGGAGGGCGAGATGACCCCAGCCCCGGCCCGTTATGCGACGCCGCGCTGGCAACGAACGGATTTCGGGCGTCCTGTCAGCAGCATCCGGTTCAGGACGGTCACGCCGATG
>JANXXW010000538.1 GCA_025350425.1 Rhodospirillales bacterium | reverse complement strand
AACCCAACCAACCCGCAAAAACTCGCCGGAATACGAATTGACCCACCACCATCTGTGCCGATGCCGATCGGCCCCATTCCGGCCGCCACCTGCGCCCCCGCCCCACCAGAGGAGCCACCCGGCGTATGCGTTGGCTTCCAGGGGTTACGGGTAATTCCGGTAAGCGGGGAATCAGTTACGCCTTTCCAGCCGAATTCCGGCGAGGTCGTTTTGCCCAACAACACGGCGCCTGCCTCGCGCAGGCGCGCCACCAGCGGCGCATCGGCGTCCTGCGGGGCTGCAGGATCGGTGGTGAGAGAGCCGTATCGCGTGGGCATACCCTTGGTGCGGATAAGGTCCTTGATACCGACGGGAATGCCATCCATCGGCCCCAGCGGCGTGCCGGAACGATGCCGCGCCTCGGACGCGCGAGCGGCTTCCAGAGCGCCTTCGGCATCGACATGACAAAACGCGTTGAGAGCACTGCAAGTCTCGATGCGTTCCAGCACGGCGCTGTTTACCTCGACCGGAGAGAGTGCGCCGGTGCGAAACCCCGCGGCTAGTTCGGTTGCAGTCATTTCGCTGATTGTCATGCCAGTCCCTCTGAATACTGCGGCGATATCGCCAATCATTTTTCCGTTGTTGAGATTAACGACGAGACGATAGCCCGGCGCCACGGAGGTGGCCTTGAAAATTCATGCAGCGCGATAAGCGATATCTTCGTGTACGAAAACTTAGGGTCTGAGTAGAAGCGCAACAGAAAACCTACACAAGGCCTGTAAAGGCGGTCGGACACTTCGCAACAAATCCGCCAACTCGCCGTCAGTACACGTCAGCAAAATTGACAATGGCTTCGGCCAGGCCAATCGCGTTACGGAACAGGCCGCGTAGACGCTCGTAGGATAGCGCTTGGAAGTTCTTGTGATGGATCGCCAGGACATGAATGCGCGGCCCAAACGGCATAGTTGTCGCAACCGTCAGCGCCAGCGCTTTTACCGATCAGCTCAAGCGTCTCATCGGGGCAAAACGTGCCGCCGTATTTCCCGCAGAAATCGGCGATATGGTCACGAAATTCGTGAGGCAGGCTGCTTCCGCCCCACACCCCGTACCGTCGCCGTCCTAAGGCATACTCGCTTTACGGTCCGAAACCACGACCTTCGGCGGCTGGCAGAAGGCGAAGTCGCAACCTTCGTCGGCCTGTGTGACCTGTTCCAGGAACAGCCGGAGATAGCCGCGTTCGGCGCCCGGTGGCGGGGCGGGAGGTGCCCAGGCTGCGCGGCGGGCGGTGAGTTCCGTATCGTCCACCAGAAGGTCGATACGACGCGCGTCGGCGTCGAGCCGGATGCGGTCGCCGGTCCGCACCAGTGCCAACGGTCCGCCGATCGCCGCCTCGGGGGCTATGTGCAGCACGATGGTGCCGAAGGCGGTACCGCTCATGCGGGCGTCGGAGATGCGGACCATGTCTTTCACGCCCTGGCGCGCAAGCTTTTTCGGGATCGGGATGTAGCCCGCCTCTGGCATTCCGGGGGCGCCCTTCGGGCCAGCGTTGCGCAGCACCAGCACGTCGTCGGCGGTTACGTCGAGCGCCTCGTCGTCGATACGCGTGGTCATGTCCTCAATGTTGTCGAACACAACGGCGCGGCCTTCGTGCCGCATCAGCCGTGGCGTCGCGGCGGAGCGTTTCAGCAGGGCGCCGGAAGGGGCCAAATTGCCGCCCAGCACGGCCAGTCCGCCGCCGGTGGCGATGGGATTATCGGCGCTGCGAATGACGGTCTGGCCCGGAACCTGTTCGGCGCGGGCCACCACGACCGATAGGGCAACGCCTGAGACCGTGAGAGCGGAAAGGTCCAGATGACCCTGCAATTCCTGCATCAACCGGCTGACGCCGCCGGCCCAGTGGAAGTGTTCCATGTAATGGTCGCCCGATGGCTTGAGATCGACCAGAACAGGCACCTCGCGGCCGAGCCGGTCGAATTCCGCATAATCGATGGTAATCCCGAGCCTTCCGGCAATGGCAGCGAGATGGATCAGGCCGTTGGTCGATCCACCGATGGCTTGCAGCACGATCAATGCGTTACGGAACGAAGCCGCATTCATGATCATGGACGGCTTCACCCCGTCGCGCGCCAGCCGTACGGCAGCGGCCCCGCTGGCTTCGGCGGCGCGGATCCGGTCCGCGTGGGTCGCGGGCACGGTTCCGGCGCCGGGAAGGGTCATGCCCATGGCCTCGACCATGCAGGCCACCGTGCTGGCGGTGCCCATCACCATGCAGG